>DCZC01000092.1:2979-10781 GCA_002331565.1 Gemmatimonas sp. UBA2094 | reverse complement strand
TTGGCCTCCACCGACGCGGTGGTACCCTCCGGGATCCGGTACTGGTCCTGGACCTGCAGCGTTACGCCCAGCGTCCCGTCGGGGATGAGCTCGACCTGCTGCACGAAGCCCACCTGCACGCCGGCCAACAATACCGGCTGCCCCTGCTTGAGCCCCGCACCCCACGGGAACCGGGCGTGCATCTCGTAGCCCTTGGACAGGCCGCCGCGGGCAATCCAAATGGTGCCGCCCAGTCCCAGGGCAATGGCACCCATCAGAAGGAGCCCTACCAGCAGTTCGTCGCGTCGCTTGGTTGACATAATCGAAAGAAGATCAGGCTCACGCCTGAATGAACGGAGCCAGCACGGCCGCGACGATGGCGTCGAGCACGAGAATGGAAACCGAGGCAATCACCACGGCGAGGGCGGTCGAGCGGCCCACGCCTTCGGCGCCCGCCTCCGTCACGTAGCCTTGGTACGAACACACGAAGGAAATCGCCCCGCCAAAGCAGAGCGCCTTGATCAGCGAGTACACCACCTGGAACGCCGTGAACGCGAGGCGCAGGCCGCTCAGGAAATCGTCGGTCCGCACGTCAGTGGCGATCACGAGTGTTGCCCACGCGCTGAAAATGGCCGTGGCGTTCGCCAGCACCGTCAGCACAGGGAGCATCACCAGCCCGGCGACGACCCGGGGCAGCGCGAGGAAGGCCACCGGGTCGAAGCTGAGCGTCTCCAACGCGTCGATCTGCTCCGTCACGCGCATGGTGCCGATCTCGGCCGTCATGCGCGCGCCCACCCGCCCCGTGAGGACGAGGGCTGTGAGCAGCGGACCGAGCTCGAGCACGATCGACTGCCGCACGATGAGCCCCACCACCGACATCTGCACGCCCGGGAAGAGCTGGTAGCGCGTCTGGAAGGCCGTCACGCCGCCCAGGAAGCCGGCCACGATCACCGCCAGCGGCACCGAGTCCACGCCGATGTTGCGCATCTGCCGGATCGTCTCGGGGATCCACGTGCCCGGGTCGCGCATCCCCCGCACGATGTCGCGCGCGAAATACGCCCGTGTGCCGAACGCGCGCAGTATGCCGCCCACCTTCTGCTGGGCCAGTCCCACGGTGTAGGCGACAGGCATCAGCAGGCGGTGGTGGGGCTCGGGCGGCGGAATGCGGGCATCAGTCGGGGATCGGGAACGACGTCAGAGAGACCGTTACGTGCGGACACGCGCCATCAGGATGATGGCGAAGGTACCTACCAAGAGGTTCGGAATCCACGCCGCCATCTCCGGCGGCATGAGGCCCTTGCCGCCGATGGCCTTGGTCAGCTGGATGAGCACGAGGAAAAAGACCGTCGTGGCGAGGCTCACGGCGATACCGTACGCCGCCCCGCCGCGCTGCGAACTGGTGGCCAGCGGCGCCCCGAAGAGCGCGATGATGAGGCAGGTGACCGGAATGGCGATCTTGAGCATTCGTTCCACCTTGAGCGTGTTCACCTCCGCCCCCGACCGCTCCAGCACCTTGATGAACCGGGTGAGTTCGGCGAACCGCATCTCGCTCGGCTCGCGCTCGCTGGCCCGCAGCTCCTGCGGCGTCTCCCGGAGGCGACGGTCGCTGAGCGAGTCGAAGGTGAACGCCAGGTCGGCCGTCTCGTTGGGGAGCACGTGCAGCGTCCCCTGCTTGAGGCGCCAACCGGTTTTCTGATTCCAATCGCCCTGCTGCGCCGCGATGAGCAGCCCCGGCTTCTTCGGGCCGGCGCGCTCCTCGATTTCGATGTTGCTCACCTGCTTGCCCTTCACGTTGAGCGAGTAGATGCGGTAGGTGCGCCCCTGCTCGCTGGCGAACGCGAAGTTGTAGCGGTCGTCGTCCGTCCCCGTCTGCGTGCCGGCGAGCAGCTTGAGTCGCTCGGCGTTGGCCGGCGGCGCCACCTCGCTGAACACGAGATCGAGCCCCATGGCGAACAGCGCCATCACGAGGATTGGCGTGATGAACCGGTAGAAGCTGATCCCCGAGGCCTTGGCCGCCGTGATCTCGGAGTAGCGGGTGAACGTGCCGATGGAGAACACCGTGGAGAAGAGCACCGCCGCCGGCAGGATCATGAACAGCGTATCGGGGATCCAGTACAGATAGCTCAGCGCGAGCGCCTTCGCCGTGAGGTGCTTCTCCTGATACTTGCGGAGATTGTCCACCAGATCGATGACGAAGACGAGCACGGGGAATCCCATGATCGTCATGCCGAAGATGCGCGTGAACTCGCCGGCGATGTACCGGTCGAGCGGCGTGATGAACCGGCCAGTCATGCGCGCCCCCTCATGCCGTCACCGTGTTCTGCGCGCGGGCCTTCCGCTCACGCGCGAGCTGCCGGCGCACCGCGCGGTCGGCCAGCCATTCGCGGAGGCCGCCTCCGCGCGACGCATCGGTGGTGCTCTCCACGCGCCACAACAGCGCGATGCCCGCGAGAGAGAACAGGACGTTGGCGATCCACATGGCGATGAACGCGGGCAGCTTCCCCTTGTCGGCGAGCGCCTCGCCGCCCATGAGGCATACGTAGTAGAGACCGAACACCACGATGCTCACGCCGATCGTGGCGCCCACACCGCCGCGCGGGAAGCGCAGGGCGATGGGCGGGCCGAAGAGCACGAAGACGAGGCAGGCGAACGAGAGCGCGAACTTCTTGTGAATTTCGACGGACAGCCCGTCGAGCACCTCGCGCTGCGCGAGCAGCTGCTGCTGAGCGGCCCGCATCGCCGTGGCATACACCGACGTGGAGTCGGCGAGCACCGTGGCGGCCACCGCCGTACTGTCCCGCTGTTTCAGGCTGTCCGGCTTGAGGCTGTCCGGCAAAATGCCGCGCTGCGTGCTGTCCTGCATGATGCTGTCGCGCCGCATGGCCGCCTTGAGTGCGGCGCTGTCCACCGGCGTGATCACCGGCGGGGTCACTGTGGACGGCGTGGGTGCCGGCACCGGCGGCTGCACCACCGGCTGCGTCACCGGAGGCGTCGGCGGCTGCTGTCCGGCCGGTGGTTGCACGGCCTGCGCGCGGGCCTTCTTGGGGAGGAACAGCTGCGCGAGACGGCTCCCCAACGTCTCGCAATAGAAGGTGCTGAGCAACTCCTTCCCCGGGCGGTCACGGGACACGGTGATCAGCTTGCCCTTGCCGGCCAGACGCCCCGCCTGATCCATGTACTCGTCGCGCAGTCGCTTGAACTCGCGCGCGTTTTCCATGTACGTCCGGTGCATCTGGCACACCGTCTGTTCGCGGTCGCCGCGATAGTTGTCCTCGGCGGTGGCCTCGAACTGCTGCACGATGCCGCGCAGCTGCACCGTTTGGGTACGGAAGTAGGTGCGCTGCAGCCGCTTCGCATCCCCGCGCAGGAACTCCTGCGCATGGCCATCCATGAGCTGCAGCTGCAGATCCTCGCCTCTCGCGTCCAGCAGGAACACGCCGCTGTCGGCGTAGATCGTCTGTCGTTCGGGGCCCTTACGCAGGTCGTAAATGGTGACGTCGTACATGCGGTTCGTCCGCGCATCCACCCGGGCCACCCGCATGAAGAACTGGTCGGTGATGGGGTTCATCACCTGTTCCTTGAGCGCGAGCGTGGGCTTCGTGCGCGCGATGTCGCTGTTCAGAATGCGCAGCTCGTGGTTCGTGCGCGGCAGCAGCTGGTCGTTGAACCAGACCATGAACAGCGACAACAGGAACGCACATACCAGCACCGGGGCCATGAGGCTGCGCACGCGCACACCGCTGGCCTTGAAGGCGGTGATCTCGTGCTCCGCCGCCATGCGCCCGAAGGCGTAGAGGGTGGCCACCAGCACGGCCATGGGCAGCGTCATCGCCACTGTGAACGGCAGCGACAGCACGAAGAACTTGCCGATCGCCGCCCACGGCAGCCCCTTGCCGGCCAGATTGGCCAGCTGGCGTGCCACGTATTGCAGCATGAGGAGCGACGTGAGGGCCGACAGCGCGAAAACGAGCGGCCCCGCGTGCTCGCGGATGACATAGCGGGTAAGTAGCTTCACGACGTAAATTCCCCGGTGACCACCCGCTTTATCAAGGGCAGACCGGCGGGAATTCCCGATCGGCCTGCCCCTCGTTCGAGACCGGACCCCGGCCCCCGGGCGCAAGCCCCATCGGGAACGCCGGTATTACCCCCAAACCGGAGTTCGGTGCGCAGGCTGCTGGCGGCGGTGGGAAGCGCGGTGATCGCGGGTGGTATTGCCGTTTCGTCGGCCATGGCCCAACGCCCCGATTCGGCCCGCGCCACTCCCAACGCCCAACCCCAGCCCCCCGCCACCCGACGGGACACCGCCAGGGGCCCCGTTCTGGTCCCCAAGGACACGTCTCGGGATCTCTTCGGCGACATCGCCATCGATCTCAACGCCCGCCTGGAGTCCAAACTCCAGCGCGTCCGCAACGAGCGGTGCACCACCGCGCAGCTCACCTTCGTGGGGAACAGCTGCCGCGGGCTCTTCCAGCCCGCCTTCGACTTCCAGTTCAACCTGAAGTCCGCCGGCGTCGTGGCCGATCGCGTGGCCGTGAACGTCGACTACGACTCCCAGCGCGAATTCGACGCCTCCAACAACATCGGCATCCGGTACCAGGGCAAGCCCAACGAACGGCTCCAGTCGCTCGAAGTGGGCAACGTGTCGTTCCTCGCCCCCACATCGCGCTTCCTCACGTCCGGCATTCCGTCCAACAATTACGGCGTGCAGGCCACGGGACAGCTCGGGGCCATGCGCTTCAGTACCATCGTGGCGCAGCAGCGCGGCAACGTGAGCAAGGACAACCTGTTCACGGTGGGCGACCGCACGCAGCAGCAGGTCGATCGCGTGGTGGAGGACATCCAGATCGAGACGCGCCGGTTCTTCTTCACCGTCGATCCGCGCCAGCTGCCGGGGTATCCCAACGTCGATCTGCTCAACCGGCGGCAGCTGCAGCAGCTCGCCGCAGCACTGCCAGACAGCGTCCGTCCCGTGCGGCTGTACGTCTATCGGCAGCTCATCGGCGCCACCAACCAGAATCCGCGCGGACCGCAATTCTCCGTGCGGGGGGCGCGCAACCCGTCGCGGCAGATCTACGAGGTGCTGCGCGAAAATGTCGACTACTACGTCGACCCGTCGCAGCTGTGGATTGCCCTCGTGCGCCCGCTCAATCTCAACAACGAGCGCCTCGCCGTGGCGTACGAGGTGAACGCGGGCGGTGCGCTGGGGCGCAACGTGAACACCGGCGGCACGCCCGACATCGAGTTCACCACGGCCCCGCAGTTCGCCAACCTGCTTTGGGAGCCGGAGCTGCAGCCCAACAACCCCGCCTACTTCTTCCGCGAGATCAAGTCGGTGTACCGGTTGGGTGGCGAGGAGCTGGTGCGCAACTCCATCGGCGTGAAGCTGGTCACTGGCACCTCCGGCGATCAGGAGAAGCCGGTGGACGCCTCGCGCGCGCAGACGTATCTGCAGCTCTTCGGGCTCGCGCAGCCCACCAACTCCGCGCAGTTCGACGTGGAGAACCGCGTGTGGCCGCGCCCCAACGATCCCAACTTCCGCGCCAACTTCTCGGGCGATACGCAGCAGCGGCTCATCCCCGACTACTTCCTCTTCTTCCCCAGCGTGCAGCCGTTCGCGCGCGGCGGACTCGCGCAGCCGCTGGCCAATCCGGCCAACGACACCCTCTACCGCTATCCCAACGAGTACCTGTATTCGGCGCAGCGCCCGCAGGCGATCTATCGCCTGATCGTGAGCTACCAGTCGGAGGGCGGCGGCAACAGCCAGAGCATCAAGCTCGCCACCATTCAGGTGCGCCCCAACTCCGAGCGCGTGGTGGTGGAGGGGCGCGAGCTCCAGCGCGAGCGCGATTACCGCATCGACTACGACCTCGGCGTCATCACCTTCACGCGCCCCGACACCCTGTTCGCGCGGCCGAAGCAGGTGAGCGTGCGCTACGAGGAGAACCCGTTGTTCGCGGTGGCACCCACCACCATCCTCGGTTTTGCGTCGCAGTTCGCGCTCGACAACGGCCAGATCGCCTTCACCGCCATCTCGCAGCAGCAGCGCTCGGCGCTCAACCGGCCGCCGCTGGGCTTCGAACCGGTGGGCAGTCTCGTGGCCGGCGTCACCACCAACATGCAGTGGGACGCGACCGCCGTGAGCAAGCTGCTCACGCGATTGCCGTTCCGCCCCAGCGCCACGGCCTCGCGCATCGCGCTGCAGGGCGAGTTCGCCTTGAGCAAGCCGCAGGCGAATGCCGCGGGACAGGCGTACATCGAAAGCTTCGAGGGCGAAGCCGAGCGGGTGCTGCCGCTCACCGAAAGTGCGTGGTACTTCGGGTCGCGGCCCGCACTGGGGTCGAGCCTCGCGGGGCAGGGCACGTCGGTCTTTTCGCTAGCGCGCGCCGCCACGCTGGCGGTGCAGAACAACGGCGTGGACAACACCGGCACCACGCCGCAGTTCACCATTCAGCAGATCGACCCCGCCGTGCGCGTGGTGGGGAACGGCGTGCTCCCCCCAGAACAGCTGCTGTGGATGACGCTGTACCCGCTGCGCACCGGCGGCATCAACGACGTGGTGCCCGGCACCGCCACGCGCCGGTTCGCGTGGAGCGTTGGCGAAACCAGTGCCATGGGGGCCACGCCCACCGGGCGACGCTGGCGTTCGGTGCGCACCGTGCTCGGGGCGAGCGGCACCGATCTGTCACGCATCGAGAACATCGAGTTCTTCGCCCTGGTGAAGAGCGAAGACGCGAAGGTGCGCCGCAACCCCACCCTCGTGTTCGATTTCGGTGACCTGAGCGAGAACAGTGTCGCGTTTGCTCCGGAAACCCTCACCGTGCGGCCTGCCGCCGTCGCCGGCGCACCGGCCGACAGCACGTATCGCGGCAAGCGGCTCGTGGGCTACAACCGGCTCGACAGTGAACGCGACTCGCTCTCACGCGCGTTCAACGCCCTCGAAAACGACAGGGGCTTGCCGGGCGACGTCGCCGATACGCTGGTGGTGGTGAACCGCACCGGTGCGTCGCCCGTGACCTCGCTGGAGACCAAGGTGCCGTTGTGCACGCAGTCGCTGCAGGCGGTGCAGCGGTTGGGAGACAGCCGGGCCAATTGCACCGTGCGCAACAACCGGTTGGACGAGGAGGACATCGATCTCGACGGCCGGCTCAACTTCGATGCGAACGCCACCGATCAGGAGCAGCTCAAGCGTTTCGTGGTCGAACTTGGCGACCGGCGCAACTGGACGCGCGTGGGACGCTGCTTCCAGCAGCGCGATTCGTCGGCCGCCGGCGTCACGGCCGACTCGTTGTGCTGGGTGCAGGTGCGGCTCAACTGGCGCGCGCCGGTGGAGGAGATCAACAGCCCCAATGAACGCCGCATGCGGGCCATGCGCATGACGGTCGTCTCCAGCGCATCGGCCGGCGACGACGAGTTCTCGCGCATCGCGCTCGCACGTCTCCGCCTCGTGGGCGCGCCGTGGCTCAAGCGGAGTGCCGAGCCGCTGTCGGGCATGGCCGGGGATTCGAGCGGCGCATTGGGCGGCTACGTGATCGCCAGTGTGGTGGGTTCGCTCGATTCCACCAACACGCTGCCGTACACTCCACCTCCGGGCGTGGTGGAGGCGCCGGAGAACCGGCAGTCCGGCTACGAAAATCAGCGCATTCAGGTGAACGAACGCGCGCTGCGCATTCAGACCGGCCTGCCCGGGCGGCAGTTCCGCCCGTTCGATCGCGCCGAAGCGTTCTTCCGTTTCCCTGAAGGCACCAAGACGTTCATGGGATATCGCACGCTGCGCCTCTGGATGCGCGGCCGCGGCAACGGCTGGGGGGTGAACGGGGAGCTCA
>DCZC01000092.1:0-2916 GCA_002331565.1 Gemmatimonas sp. UBA2094 | reverse complement strand
AGTTCCGCCCGTTCGATCGCGCCGAGGCGTTCTTCCGCTTCCCCGAGGGCACCAAAACGTTCATGGGCTATCGCACGCTGCGCCTCTGGATGCGCGGCCGCGGCAATGGCTGGGGGGTGAACGGGGAGCTCAACGGCTACGTGAAGATCGGCCGCGACGAGCACAACTTCTACATGTATCGCACGCCTGTGAACGCCGGGCCGAGCCAGAGCGACTGGCTCCCCGAGGTGCGGGTGGACCTCACCAAGTTCCAGATGCTGCGCGCGCGGCTGGAGAACGCGTTTCTCACGGGAAGCGCCGACTCGGTGCAGTGCAGCGGGGCGGACCTCGAACTGGTGAAGCGCTCGGGCAAACCGCGTGGGCTTGCGGTACGGCGGTACGCCGTCTGCGAAGACGGCTACATCGTGTACAGCGCCGATCCGGCGGTCACGCCCCCCAACCTCGCCGGCGTGCAGGAGCTCGCCGTCGGCATCGTGCGCGTGGACAGCATCCCGCGCGGCGGCAGCAGCATCATGGCCGGTGATTCGCTGGAGCTGTGGGTCAACGACGTGCGCCTCAGCGATGTGGTGAACGACGTGGGCATGGCGGGCGAAGTGGGGCTGAACATGAACGCCGGCGATGTGGCCGATTTCCGTGTCAACCTGAGCCGTCGCGATCCCAACTTCCGGCAGCTCAACGAGACGCCATCGTTCCTCACGTCGAGCGGCGTGACCGTGGGGACCACGTTGCACCTCGGGCGCATGCTGCCGGCGCGGTTGGGGTTGGCAATGCCGCTCACCATCGACTACGCGTCGAGCGGCGTGGAGCAACTGTTCATCAATCGCACCGACGTGCGGGCCAGCGGCATCGACAACCTGCGCAATCCGAAGGACCGGCGCGTCAACTACGCGCTCAGCGTGCGCCGGCAGGCCCCGCTCTTGCAGGGCTGGTATGCGCCACTGGTGAACGGGCTCGCCCTCAACGGCACCTGGAGCACGGCCACGGCGCAGAGCACCTTCCAGGAACTCGACGCTTCGAGCTACACCGTGGGCGGCGCGCTCACGCTGGGCAGTGACGTGCGGGAAAGCCGCTTGCCGCGCGTCATCGATCGCATGCTGGCAATGCTGCCGCGTCGCGTGCGCGAATCGGAGGGCGTGAAGGCGTTCCGCGCGCAGCGGCTGCGCTGGGCGCCGAGTGCGTTCCGGCTCAACAGCTCGCTGGCGCGCAACGTCAACGAGGTCACGTCGTTCACGAAGGCGGCCGCCTCGCTTTCCGACACGGCTCGCGTGACCAACGGGCTCACGCACTTCTGGCAGAACACCGCAGCGCTCGAGTTCCGCCCCACCACGGCGCTCGGCGCGAGCGTGAACGCACGGCAGCTGCTCGACATGCGCGACTATCGTGGCGACAACACCGTCGCCGACAGCATCGACCGCGGCCAGACGGCATGGGCCGAACGCTCGTCGCTGCTGGGCGCCAACATGGGGCTCGAGCGCGAACGGTCGCTCACGAACAGCTTCAACTTCACGCCGGCCACGTCCAGTTGGCTGCGCCCGCGCGTCGACTTCACCAGCAGCTACTCGCTGTATAAGGATCCCAACGGGCGCACACTGCTCCGCACGCAGGATACGGTGGGCGCCTATGCGCTGCCCAAACGGTTGGGGGCGGCGCAATCACTCAACGTGGGCACCACCCTCGACGTGGCGCGCTTCGTGTCGGCGCGCACCCGCGACCGCACCGCCCTGCGGCGACTGGGGTCGCTGTTCGCTCCGCTCGACCTGCAGTGGCAGCAGAGCCTCACCTCCAACTACGACAACACCGCGTACATCCCGGGCTTCGGCTATCAGTTCGGACTGGGCGGCGTCGACCTCTTCCGCGGACTGGGCGCCCAGCTCGCCACCACGGCCGGCCGCCTCCGCCGCGGTACCATGGCCGGCGCGCTCAACCTGCCGTTCTCCTTCACCGTGCAGTCGCGGGTGGAGCAGGGGAACACCGAGACGTGGACCCGTCGCACGCTCGACGGGTTCCAGGCGGTGATCACCAGCGCGCAGCTGGTACGCCCCGACGTGACGGTGCGCTGGAGCTGGCGCCCGGTGCGGTTCGCGAAAGTCATTGCTCTTGTCAACGTGAACGGCCGGTACCTGCTGTCGGAACAGGAGACGACGATCCCCAACGAGACCGGCGGGCTGGCCGACCGCAGTCGCACCATCGCGCGCAGTCAGCCGCTGTCCACCAGCATCACCTGGGCCGCACTCGGCAACCTCGCCACGAGCGCCAGCGTCGACCGGCAGCGCCGCGAAGACCTGCGCCCCGGCGCGGTGATCAACGGCGAGACCAAGCGCCTGAGCTTCGACCTCTCGCGCAGCTTCCCGCTGCCGAAGCGCTGGAATACGCGCACCGGGCGCATGCGCACCAGCCTATCGTATCAAAGCGAAGAGACGTCGAGCATCGTCACCGGCACGTCGGTGTCGGCGCTGCGCGCCACCTCGCCGCTGTTCAGTGCCCAGACCGCCGTGCTCACCAACAACGGGCGCCGCGCGTTCAACCTGAACGCCAACACCGACCTGTCCGATCTCGTGAGCTTCACCGTGACCGGGAGCCAGATCCTGAACTTCGACCGCAACTACAACCGCCGCACGTCGAACCTCATTTTCTCGGCGGTCATGCAGATGCGCTTCTTCAGTGGGGAGTTCCGGTAGGGCGACTGGCTCGGGGCAAGGGTCCCGCCGACTGCCGGCTGCTGTCCGTGGACTGCGTCGAAACGACCCAACACACCACTTTCCGGTACCGCTCCCGACTCGCTGCCGCAGTACTGTAGGCCCATGCCTACCCAGCAAGAGCGCACCGCCCTCGCCTTCCTCGTCGCCCTTGCCCTCATGGCGGCCGGCGTGCGCGCCGTGGGGGTGCGCCGGTTCGAGGCGCAGCTGCGCCGGGCCG
>DCZC01000022.1:36559-36698 GCA_002331565.1 Gemmatimonas sp. UBA2094 | reverse complement strand
CACGTTCGTGCGCGCCTCGGCCATCATGGGCTCCACCGCATCGCGCCAGCGCGCGTAGTGGGCGGTGGCTTTGTGCGCCGCGGGTGCGTCGTCGGTGCGGTACGCTTCGATGAGCGTGAAGCGCGTGGGGTCGTCCTGC
>DCZC01000022.1:2605-36301 GCA_002331565.1 Gemmatimonas sp. UBA2094 | reverse complement strand
GCGGCCTTGAACGCCTCCACGAACTCGGGCTTCACGTGCACGAAGACTTGTACGATGAGCATGCGCTGGGCGGGAAAGGTGTATACGGACAAGCTACGCCGCCCGCGCGGCGCCTGCATTTCACCCGCATATTTCGGGCATGCGCCTCCGCTTCCTGCTTCCCGCCGTCTGCGGTCTGCTTCCAGCTCGTGGGCTCCCCGCACAAGCGGTCGAAGCCCCCGACGCCATATACGTGAACGCCCGCATCTGGACCGGCGATTCGCTCGCCCCCGCTGCGCAGGCGCTCGCCGTGCGGGACGGTCGCCTGGTGCGCGTCGGGTACGACGCCGAGGTGCGGGCAATGGCCGGCGCGTCCACCCGGGTGGTCGACCTTGGTGGCCGGCGGGTGGTGCCGGGGTTCATCGATGCCCATTGGCATCTGCCCACCGCCTCGCGCGCCGACCTCGTGGGTGCGGGCACCGTGCAGGAGATCGTGAAACGGCTGCAGCGCTGGGCCTCGCGGCTGCCCAAGGGCGCCTGGGTGGTGGGGCGCGGCTGGACGCCGAGCGACTTCCCGCAAAATGCGGCGCACAAGCGCTACCTCGACGACGCGTTCCCGAATCAGCCGGTGCTCATCACCGATCGCGACGGGCATCAGTCGCTGGCCAACAGTGTGGCGTTGCGGCTCGCGCGCGTGGCGGCCGCGACCACGGACCCGGCGCAGGGGGTGATCGAGCGCGGCGCCGGCGGCGAACCCACGGGGCTGCTCAAGGAGAGTGCCAGTGGTCTCGTGTCGCGATTGGTGCCTCCGCCCACGCGCGCAGACATCGCGCGCCGCATTCACGAGGAAACGCAGGCCGCGGCGAGCTTCGGCATCACCATGGTGCACGAAGCGTCGCGTCGTGCGCCGAGCGGGGACGTGTTCGAGGTGCTCGCCGACGCGGCCAAGGCCGACACGATGCGCCTCCGCTGGTACGTGTCGGTGCCGTTCGATCCCAACGCGACGCGGGCGCAACTCGCGCGCTACGTGCAGCTCACGCGGCAGTACACGGGACCGTGGCTGCGCTACGGCATCGCGAAGGGGATGCTCGACGGTACGGTGGACGCGCAGACGGCGGCGATGCTCGAGCCCTATGCCAATACCGACGCCACCGGGCTGCCGTTCTGGCCCGCCTCCACACTGAACCGTGGCGTGGTGCGCTACGACAGTGCGGGGCTGCAGGTGGAGCTGCACGCGATTGGCGACAAGGCGGTACGCATGGCGCTCGACGCGTATGCGGCGGCGCGTCGGGCGAACGGGGCGCGCGACAGCCGGCATCGGGTGGAGCACATCGAGGTGCCGAGCCCGCGCGATCTGCCGCGCTTCCGGCAGCTCGGTGTGATTGCCAGCACGCAGGCGATCTTCGCCACGCCCGACGTCACCACGCTCACCAATTACGCGCCGCTGCTGGGGCCCACGCGCGCGGCGTTGAGCAACAACTTCAAACAGTTCGACGATGCCGGCGCCCGGCAGGCGTTCGGCAGCGACTACCCGGTATTTCCCATGGATGTGATTCGCGGCATCTACACGGCCGTGACGCGCATGACGCCGGAGGGCACACCCAAGGGTGGGTGGTACCCGGCGGGGCGCATCAGCGTGGAGGCGGCGCTGCGGCACTACACGCGTGACGCGGCGTATGCGGGCTTCATGGAGAAGGACGCGGGCATGCTGCGGGCGGGCTATCTCGCCGACTTCGTGGTGCTGAGTGAGGACCTGCTCGCGGTGCCGCCGGAGCAGCTGCTGCGGGTGCAGGTGGTGCGCACGGTGGTGGGAGGGCGGGAGGCGTACGTGCGCTGAGCGGCGTGATGCTGGATGTCCCGGCCGAGGAGCTCTACGCGCTCACCATGGAGATCGCCACCGGTGGAGTCAGCGTCGGCTTACCACGGAAACAGACGGATGGCACGGGAACGCGCGCTCTTCCGGGGCAGCAGTCGGCCTCGCGGCGTGGCGGCCGCGATCCAGCGCGGCTCCGCCCGACGCGCCTTCATGACGTGCTTCCTGAACAGCGCTTGTCCGGCCTCGATGCCAAGGCGGCGTGAGACCTCGGCCGGGAGGGTCGTGACGACGGAGGCACCCTGCGCGCGGGCGCGACACGCGCTTTCTTTCACCCATTCCTGAGCCGTCCCCGTTCTCCCGAAGCCCCCTTCCCGTGATTTCCTCCCGTTCCCTCGCCGCCGCTCTGCTGGCGCTCGGCGTCACCGCCCCAGCCGCTGATGCTCAGCGCGGCCGCGGACCCGCCGGCCCGGCCAACGCCGATACGTCGTTCGATGTGAAGTGGCGCAACATCGGCCCCAACCAGGCCGGCCGCATGGTGGCCATCGCCGGCAGCAGCGCCCGCGCCGACGAGTACTACATGGGCACCACCGGTGGTGGTGTGTGGAAGACCACCGACGGCGGCAAGACGGTGGCGCCGGTCACCGATGCGTACTTCGGTGGCACCATCGGCAGCATCGCGGTGCAGCAGAGCAATCCCGACGTGGTGTGGGTGGGCGGCGGTGAAACGCCCATCCGCGGCAACGTGAGCCACGGCGACGGCGTGTGGAAGAGCACCGATGCCGGCAAGACGTGGCAGTACATGGGGCTCAAGGAAACGCAGTACATCGCGCGCGTGCGCATCAATCCGGAGAACCCGGATATCGTGTACGTGGGAGCGCTGGGGCACGTGTTCGGCCCCAACAAGGAACGTGGCGTGTACCGCACCACCGACGGCGGCAAGACGTGGAAGAATATTCTGTTCCGCAACGACAGCACCGGCGTGGCGGACATGATCATGGATCCGAGCAACCCCAAGATCATCTACGTGAGCTTCTGGCAGGCCGGCCGCAAGCCGTGGCAGCTGGTGAGCGGCGGCATGGGGAGCGCGATCTACAAGACCACCGACGGCGGCGATACGTGGACGGAAATCACGCGTAACAAGGGGCTGCCGCAGAGCGGCCCACTTGGTGCGATCGGCATCACGGTGAGCCCGGCCAAGCCGAGCCGCCTGTGGGCCATCGTGGAGCACGAGCCCAATGGCGGCGTGTATCGCAGCGACGATGCCGGCGCCACGTGGACGTTCATGACGGGCGATCGCAATCTCCGGCAGCGTGCGTGGTACTACAGCAAACTGTACGCCGACCCGAAGGACACGAACGTGGTGTACGGCCCGCAGGTGAGCCCGCTCGTCTCGAAAGACGGCGGCAAGACGTTCGCGCGTGGCTTCGGCGGCGGTGACAACCATGACATCTGGATCGACCCGAACGATCCGCTGCGTGTGGCGGTGGCGCACGACAACGGCGTGATCATCACGAAGGACGGTGGCAAGACGAGCGTGCGTGTGGCGGCGCCCACGGGGCAGTACTACCACGTGCATCTCACCAACCACTTCCCGTACCACGTGTGCGGCGCCAAGCAGGACGCCGGCTCGAGCTGCGGCCCCGTGCGCGCGGCGGCGGCGGGTGGTCGTGAAGCGATGATGGCGCAGATGATGGGCGGTGGCGCGGCCCCGGCCGCTCCGGCGAGCCCATTCAGCACTTTCTATGGCGTGGCGGGTGGCGAGAGCGGCTACATCAGCAGCAACCCGAAGGATCCCGACATCATGTACGGCGCGAACTACGGTGGCAGCATGGACATGCTCAACCGTCGCACCGGCAAGACGCTCGCGCTCGATCCGTGGCCGCTCAATCCCATGGGTCACGACGCAAAGGACAGCAAGTACCGCTTCCAGTGGACGTATCCCATCGTGCATTCGCCGCACGATGCGAACACGATCTACGTGGGGAGCAACGTGGTGTTCCGCAGCCGCGACGGCGGCATGAGCTGGACGCCCATCTCGAAGGATCTCACGCGCAACGATCCGCGCACGCTGGGTGCGAGCGGTGGTCCCATCACGAAGGACCAGACGAGCGTGGAGTACTACGGCACGGTGTTCACGTTGGCCGAGTCGAAGCTGGTGAAGGGGATCATCTGGACCGGCAGCGACGACGGGCTCATTCACGTGTCGCGCGACAACGGTGTGACGTGGAAGAACGTGACCCCCAAGGGGCTCCCGGAGTGGATGCGCTGGAGCATCATCGAAGCCGGGCAACATGCGCCGGGCACGGCGTACGTGGCGGGCAACCGCTATCAGATGGACGACTTCACGCCGTATCTGTACAAGACCACCGACTACGGCGCGACGTGGACGAAGATCACCACCGGCATCACCGCCGATCACTTCACGCGCGCGATTCGTGAGGATCTGCATCGTCCCGGCATGCTGTACGCCGCGACGGAGCGTGGCGTGTGGGTGAGCTACAACGCCGGTGACAGCTGGCAGAGCCTGCAGAAGAACCTGCCGCCCGTACCGGTGCACGACATGATGCTGCGCGACGACGACCTGGCCATCAGCACGCATGGCCGGGCGTTCTGGGTGATGGAGAATCTCACCAGCCTGCGCTGGGCCGATGCGGCCGCGAAGGCCGAGGGGAGCGCCCCGTACCTGTACAAGCCCACGCCGGTGTACCGCCTCAACGGGCAGACGCAGCCCACGTTCACGTATCGTCTGCCGGCCGACAGCATGGTGGTGAAGTTCGAGTTCTACGATGCGGCCGGAAAGCTGGTCGGCACGGCGGCGAGCAACGACACGACCAAGCCCGCAGTGGATCCGCGCTTTGCGGAGATGGGCTTCGCGCCGCCGGCGCCGCCCAAGCCGGGGATCCGGAAGGGGGTGAACCGTTTCACGTACACCATGAAGCACGAGGACGCGACGCGATTCCGCGGCATGGTCACGTGGGCCGGCAACGGTGGTGGCCCCGCGATGGCGCCGGGTACCTATCGTGTGCGCATGACGGCGGGGAACAGCGCGCCGGTGAGTTACGACTTCCGTGTGTTGCCCGATCCGCGCAGCGACGCCACCGAAGCGGATCTCAAGGAGCAGGTGCGCTTCGCGCTGCAGGTGCGTGACAAGATCACGGCGGCCAACCAGGGCGTGATCGAGAGCCGCAATCTCAAGCGGGATCTTACGGATCGTTCAGCGAAGATGACGGGTGTGCCGGCGTTCGCGCCGCTGGCCAGGACCTTCGCCGATTCGCTGAACGTGGTGGAGGACTCGCTGTACCAGACGAAGAACCAGAGCGGGCAGGACCCGCTCAACTTCCCGATCCGGTTGAACGACCAGCTCGGCGGGTTGATGGGCTTCATCATGAGCGGCGAGCGCAAGCCCGCGAAGCAGAGCTACGATGTGTGGGGCGTGCTGGCGCCGAAGACCGACGGGGAGCTCGCACGTCTCGAGCGCACGATCACGACGCAGCTGCCGAAGATCAACACGTTGCTCAAGGCGGCGGGTCAGCCGGAGATCACGCGCAGCAAGACCGAGGGTCCGGCGCCGAGGCCCATCACCCCGTGATCAGTGATCAGTCGTTGACTGTGAACTAGGAACTACCACTACGAACTACAAACTCCTCGCCATCTGGCGGGGAGTTTGTCGTTTGCGGGCAGTTACGGCTAGGTGAGCCGCTCCAGCGCGACGGGATTGCGGGTGCGGTACTGGTCGCAGTGTGTGATTGGTTCCTACATTAAAACGCAAGCGTTTGGCGTCGTCCATCACTAGTCCTGATTCCTTCCAACACTCCCCCTATCATGATGAAATCCGCACTCGTGCTGGCCATCGCGGTCATGACGTCCGGTCACAACTTCGAAGCGAAATCCTGTGAGGAACTGAAAGCGGAAATCGCGGCGAAACTTGATAACCGGGGCGTGCGGAACTACGTCCTCGATATCGTTGACACGGACAAAGTCGGGAATGCAAAGGTCGTCGCGAGTTGCGACGGCGGCAGCAAGAAGATCACCTATGCCAAGCAGTAGGCTGCATCATCTCCCGTCATCGTGAAGCAGGGCACCGCGCACCGTCTGTGGACACGTCAGGTTCGTGGTACATTAGACTGCACCGAAGGTCGTCCTTTGCTGCCCGGAACCACCTGAAAACGGAGAACAGGCACGTGTCATCCCGTTCATCACGCACGATCGCGCTCCTCGGGGTGATCGCGATCAGTTTGGGGGCGTGCGTTGCCCCGCAGTCGCAGATGGGCACGATCGGGGCCGTGGACCTGGCGAATGAAGCTGAAACGCAAAGCCGTTTTGCCATCGAAAGCGAATGGGAAAATCAGGCCCGCGTTGACCGACTCGTATATCCACTCGCTCGGGCGAGTGTCGGCTTGTGCGGCCCCAAGGCGCGTCCTGAATTGGGAGCCAGGCTGGCCGTCCGGGACTCGTGGACGCGCGACTTTCGAAGTGCAGCGGCGGCGCTCGGGATCAGCGATTCCGTGACCGTGACCCACGTGAGTCCCGGTTCACCCATTGCCAAGGTGCTTCGGCCGGGTGATCGGATTCTCAGGCTCAACGACAAGCCGGTTGGGCCGAAGGCAACGGGGCTGGATCAGGCCAAGAAGACCTTCCGGACCCTGCAGACGCGCGCGCCTTCCGCGCTCAGGGTGGTGTATGCGCGTCCCAGCACACCGAGGGACGGCATGGTGGGCGGACCGGTGCGGGTCGACTCGGGGGTGTTTACCCCGGACGTCCTGTGCAGCGGCATCGCCGAGGTCATCCGGGAAGATGAAATCAACGCGTATGCTGACGGGGAATTGGTGTACGCGACCACGGGAATGCTCCGTTTCGCAAGCGACGGAGAACTGCAAACCGTGCTTGCGCACGAAATCGCGCACAATGCGGAGCGTCATATTGAAGCGAAGATGACAAACGCAGGTTGGGGCGCTCTTCTGGGAATCGTTGCCGACCTGGCGTTGGTGTCGCTGGGGGTCAACTCCGAAGGCGCACTGACCGAATGGTTCTCCGAGATTGCCGCAATGGCCTTCAGTCAGGATTTCGAGCGGGAAGCCGACTACGTCGGCGCGTACATCTTGGCACGAGCGAATCAGCCCACGGAGAAGATGTCACTGTTCTGGCGACGCATCGCTGCCGAATCACCTGAATCGATCAAGTTCGCCAGTTCGCATCCAACCAGTGCAGAACGCTTTGTTCGCCTGCAGCAATACCATGTCGAAATTCAGGGAAAGCGCGCGGGCGGTGGCCCGCTGTCACCGAACAGGAAGTCCGAACGGAAGTAGCAGGTAGCCGTTCTGCAACGCTCCCTGCAGCCGCCCACCGACACTCTCACAACGAAACCAACCGAGAACCATGAGCATCCGCCAATCAATCATGTGTGCCATGCTTCTCGTGTCCGGTCTGTGCATGACCAACGTGGCGGGGGCGCAGGTGGCAGTCATCGTCAATCCGAAGAGCACCACAGCACAGATGACGGCGGATCAGGTCAGCGCAATCTACCTCGGCAATACACGAACCTTCCCCGGTGGCGGAGTAGCGCAGCCCGTCGACTTGCCCGCATCTGCCCCTGAGCGTGACCAGTTCTATTTGAAGGTGACCGGCAAAACGCCGAGCCAAGTCAAGGCGATTTGGTCGAGGGTGGTTTTCTCAGGCAAAGGAAGTCGGCTAAAGGAGTTGGCTACGGCTGCTGATGTCAAAAGGTTCGTCGCGACCAACCCGAATGCGATTGGCTACATCGAAAAGTCCGAGGTAGATGCCAGTGTCCGGGTGGTGTTCAGCGTCGACGGGCGCTAGGCGTTCCATTCATCGAGGCGCGTCCGAGCGCCCGCGGTCCCGCGTTGTCTTTGGGCGGGGTCATTCCAACCTTTCGATCCCCTGCTGCCATGACAACGCTCAAAGAACGAGGGCCATTCTCGATCATCTTTGCCGTCTTCCTTGGTCTCCTCCTGACGGCGTTCATCGGCGTGGGCGTCAATACCTTCCACCCATCACCCGCCGAGCCCCTGGAAAGACAGATGCGGGCGCTCGGGAGCGAGGAACGGCGGATCGAAGGCGGGCGCCCCTCGACAGCCCTTTCGGCCGACGAGCAGGCGCAGATGCGGAGCATCCGTGACTCCGTCGAGGTCTTGAGTCGCCGGGCCGGGCAGGTGAGCGACGAGTGGGCGCGAAGCACGAGCCTGATCCTGATCGCCTTTGCCACGCTCGCGATGGCGGTTGCGGTGCTCCGGGCGGATCAGCTGTCGGTGCTCAGCAATGGCCTGTTGCTGGGTGGCGTCTTCACCATGCTCTATGGCGTGGGACTGATTCTGGCGACGGGCACCTCGATGGCACGATTCATCGCCATCGCGCTGGCGTTGGTCGTCACGCTGGGGATCGGGTACCTGCGCTTCGTGCGGCGGGGCGGGGGGCTTCCGGTGGAGCGGCCCATGGCCGAGGCTGAGGTCTTGAATGGGCTCGAAGCGCGAGTCCAGGCAATCGAGGCGCAGCTGGAGGGGATCCGGAATGCGCTGATCGCTCGCGATTGATCAACAGCACGTTCATGGGGGTCTCGCTGAAACGATGGCGAGCCTGTCGTACCCAAAGGGGCGGAGCTTAGGCGCGCTGGGCGCCCAACAGCCAGCCCTGCCGCCAGCCCTGCTGCAGCACCGCGGTTAGTAAGGGCGCCTCGGCAGGCTGTGCCTGCAGCGCCGCCGCCAGCGTGGGCTCGCACAGTAGCGCCGCCAGCACGTTCTGCTGCGCCTCGGCGAACGGGGTCCATGCTGGCCGCCAGCCGGACCGCCACACCAGCCACAGGGGGCCGCCGCCCGTTTCCTCGGCCCCAGCACTCAGCATCGCGTCCAGGCTGACGGGCAGGTGGTGCAGGGCAATGCCGGTGGCGAAACGCAAACGTAGATGGCCGGGGTCGGTGAGCTGCAGTTGCTGCCACAGCGCTTCGTCGGCGGGCCCATCGTCGGCGGCAAACGCCATGCAGTGCAGCGCCCACTCGAAGGCGGCCAGGGCCGGCGGTTCCTCGTCCATGCCGGGCAGGCCGCCAAGGAAAGCCGGAAGCTCGCCGCCCCAGCGGTTCACGTCGCCGGCACGGGGCGGATGGGTGCGCGCAAAGGCCCAGGCCAGGCCCGCGAAGTCGCCTTCTCCCATCCACGTCTGCAGGCGCGGGAAAACGGCCGCCAGGGCTCGCACCGCCAGGGCCTTGGCGTGCTCGCGATAGGCGTTCAAGCCGCGCTCGCTGGCCTGCATGCCGTGAGGCGGAAGTGCACCCGGCTGGCCCCAGATCCAGGCCACAAGGGCGGCTTGCTCGTCTGCCGTCACGCCACCTCCGCACGCGCCACTTCGGCAAGCAGATCGTCCAATGGCGGGATGTCGGTATCGCGCTCCAGCAGGATGGGGACGTCGCGCCCGAAACGGGCGCGACCCTCGGCCAGCAGCGCCCACACCGGCTCGATGACGGGACTGCCGTGATCGTCGATGTACAGCGCGCCCACGTCGGCATGGCCGGCAACATGAATTTCGCCTACGCTGCCGGGGCGAATGGCGCCCATCCAGGCCCGCGCAGCCGCAGGGCCGCCGCCGGCATTGTGGGCATTCACGTAGAGATTGTTGACGTCCAGCAGCAGTTGGCAGCCGCTGCGCGCCGTCAGGGCGTTGAAGAAATCCGGTTCGGCCAGCGTGTCGCCATCCCAGACCACGTAGGCGCTGAGATGCTCGACCAGGATGGATCGGCCCAGGCGCTCCTGCACCTGCTGCACGTGATCCACCAGGCGGTTCAGCGTGGCGTCGTCAAAGCGCAGGGGCAGAAGGTCTTGCGCGTGCAGGCCGCCGGCGCGGGCGAAGCAGGCGTGGTCGGACACGCGCACTGGCTGCACGCGCTCCACCAGCTGTTGCAATTGCTGTAGGTGCCACTCATCGAGACCGACGGCCGAGCCGAGACCGAGACCGACGCCGTGCAGGCTGACCGCGTAGTCGGCCCGTACGGCGTGCAGCACACCAAGGGCGGCGCCGCCCTCGGCAAAGAAATTTTCCGAGTGGACTTCCACGAAGGGCAGTGACGGGCGACGCGTCAGCAGATCCACGTAATGCGGCTGCCGCAGCCCCAGTCCCGCCACCAAGCCTTCGCTCACGTTTCCCTCACTTCTTGATCTTGGCCTTGGCCTCGGCGACGCTCATGCCACCCAACTTCTGGCACGTACCCTTGGCCACGTACGTCCAGTCGTCTGGGGCGTTGTCGGACGTGGCCTGGCCGGCACAGCTGTGCCGGCCGCTCAGGCTGGCACAGTCGTTCCGACCAGCCTTGGCGATGCCGTAGCACTTCTCCTTGGCCTGCTCCGGCGTGGCCGGCGATGTACCCGGCGAAAGAATCGCGGCCACGGCGGCCAGTATCAGGGCGTGTTGGGGGGTGTGCATGCGAGCTCCTAATGAGGGTTGAGGACAGGTCCGACGCCCGGGAACTCGAACGTCTGCGCCCGGCGCTGATGAAGTGTGCGCGTCTTCAGGTGCGGGATGGGACATGCAATCGGCCTCGGTCGCCTGCCCGTTGATTGTACGACGCGAATGCCGACCTTGCCAGCCGATGGTGAAGCCTCACGACAACGACGTGGTCTCGACAGGGTCCCGCCGCCAATCGTTCCCGCTGCTCTGATTCTGTGGCCACTACGGCACGCACGTTCGCGCCTCGAGCCGACATTGCACCGCTTCCGGAATGCGCGAGAGAAAGTTGTAGCCGGTGCTGCGTTCGATCGCCGCAATGGTGGTACTGAACGGCGCCCACGCGTTCGCCGCGCTGCTGCCCGTGCCGGTGGCGCTATTGGGGAACATCGCCGCAATCACCTGTACGGCGCCCGGCGACCCGATGGCCGCCACGTCATTCGCGTTTGGCACGACGATGGCGATCTTCCAGATGGAGTCGGGAATCGCAATGCGGTTTGGCTGCGTCGTACTCGCCAAAAAGCCGAGGCCGTCCACCCCCACCCCACTCCGATTGCGCGTGTACACGGGCCCGGACACGATGTAGAGCTGCGCGGCGCCTGATGCGAGCGTCCGCAGGTCAGTCTCGAGGGCCCCCCACACGCCACCGTTCAGCGTCTGATTCTGCGGCAGCATATTGGACAGATAGAACGTGGGCGCGTTCTCTCCGTCGCTCGCGGCGCGGTCCGCCGACGGCGACATGTGTCCACGCGAAAACGCGCCGCCGTTTATCCAGTCGTTGGTGTCGTACGCGGGCAACCCGAACGCCGCCACGGCCGGATCCGCGGTGAAGCAGTTGCAGCGCGTGGCGGTACCCTTGTGTGACGCGTCAAGATTCCAGCTCACCCAGTTCGGGCCACCGCGCCGCGCGTTGTACGACAGCGTGTACTGCCGACGCGTAATCAGCAGATCATCGCTTGGATCGAGATCGGTGGGGATGCCAAGGTCGGTGTTATGGCCACTCCGTGCCGTGGGTGCCGTGCTCGGCGCATTGGTCACGATAGTTGTCGTACCCGTGGTGGCACCGTCGCTGCGCGCGGTGGCGCTGATGCGTGCGGTGCCAGCGCTGATCGCCGTGATGACGCCCGCCGCGCTCACCGTGACGACATTCGGATTGTCGGTGCGCCAGTTCACTTGCGTGTTGCTGCTGATGGCGGCTCCGCTGGCGTCGACACCGGTGGCAAACAGCTGCGTTTGGAATCCGACCGGAAGCGAATCGGCGCGCGACGAGAGCACCACCGACGCAGCAGCCGGTGTCACGGTGATGGTGAGCGAGTCGGTCGTGACGCCGTTCGCTGCCTTCGCAACCACTCGTGTGGTGCCCACGGATACACCAGTGGCGATACCGGTGATCGCATTGATCGTGGCCACCGCCGGGTTGCTGCTCGCGAAGCTGAAGGTCGTCAGGGTACGCGCACCCGTGGCATCGGTGGCCACAGCGGTGAGGGCCATGCTGGCGCCGACCGCCAGCGTGTTGGCCGGCAGCGTGGCTGTCACCTTTGCCACCGGTCCACGCACCAGCGTCTTGCCGGACCCGGTCGGAGCCGTCACCGCCGACGCACTGTTGCGCGGGGTGGGTGCGCCATCCGTCGCAAAATCGGTGGTGTTGTTGTCGTCATCGGTGGTGCCTGCGCTCTTCCGTACGGCGGCCGTCGCGTTGGCCAGCACGCCCGCCGGCGTGGACTCGGCGCAATTGGCCGCGCCGTACCCCACGAAGTCGACAACGGCGGCGTTGTTCCCCACCGGACACGCTTCGGTCAGTGCGGAACTCGTCTTGAGCAGCGCGACCTTGCCCGCGGTCGCACTCATGGCGATCACGCCGGTCGCGTCGGGTGCGGGAAGGCTCGTCGTGCCACCGGTGCCAGCCGCCTGTTGCACCAACAGGTACTGCCCTGGCCTGATCGAAATCGCCGGCAATGTGGTGACCTGCCAGGAGGCGCCGGTGGCGCTGGCATACTGCACCGACCACCCTTCGAGGTTCACCGCCGTGGGCGTGTTGTTGTACAACTCGATGAAATCGTTGCGCAGCGTGGCACCGGCGTTACCACCACCGCCGTACACCTGGCTGATGACGACGCCACCGGGAGGCTGCTCCGGTGCGGGGGGCAGCACGGGATCCGTGACACGGTCGGCGGTTCGGCACGACGCCAGCGTGAGCACACCGACGACGAGATAGGCGACATGACGTGGCAGCCACCACGATGCGTCGGGGCGATGCGTGAAAATCGGAATCATGACGGATCGTACTTGATGCGAGCGCTGTTGGGCAAGGCGCGGTACCTTGCACCCCACGCTGCCCTTCCCCCCGAGTGCGACGCTGATCTTCGATGTCGAGCTGATGCCGGTGGTGGAGGTGCATTTCATCAAGTCGTCGGCACCGCCCACAGGACTGGGTGAGCCGGCGCTGCCGCCCGCGGCGCTGATCGTCAGCGGTGCGTCATTCGTGCCGGCCTGACGTGACCCTATGGGGTCGCCTCCAACGCACGGCGGACCTTGGTCGCCAATTCGTCAATTTGGGCGTCACTGATGATGAGCGGCGGCGACAGGGCGACGATATCGCCCGTTACGCGAATGAGCGCCCCCTGCTCGTGGAACGCGTTGGTAAAGACATCATACCCGCGGGCTCCGACCACCCCATCACGCGCGGCCAACTCGATCCCGGCCACCAGTCCGATGTTCCGCACGTCGATCACATGTGGCGCGTCGCGCAGCGCATGCATCGCCGCTTCCCAGACCGGCGAGACCGTCGCCGCGCGCGTCAGCAGCCCTTCCTGCTGATACACGTCGAGCGTGGCCAGCCCAGCGGCCGCCGCCAGGGGATGCCCGCTGTAGGTGTAGCCATGAAAGAATTCGATCCCGCGCTCGGTGGCATTGACCACCGTGTCGTAGATCGACGTTTTCACTGCTGTCGCGCCCATGGGGACAGCCGCGTTGGTCAGCCCCTTGGCGACGGTCAGAATGTCCGGCGTTACACCAAACGCCTGCGCGGCAAATGGCGCCCCGACCCGCCCGAACCCCGTGATGACTTCGTCGAAAATCAGCAGGATGCCATGCTTCGTGCACAGCTCCCGCAGTCGCTGCAGATACCCCACCGGCGGTACGAGGACCCCGGTCGAGCCCGCTACCGGCTCGACGATCACGGCGGCGATCCGCTCTGCCCCATGCTTGGCCACCATGTCTTCCAACGCGTCGGCGAGATGCGCGCCCCACTGCGGCTGCCCCTTGCTGAAGGCGTTGTGCGCGAGATCGTGCGTGTGCGGCAGGTGATCGATGTGCGGCAGCAGCTGGGTGGTAAAGGTTTTGCGGTTGTTCTCGATACCACCGACCGAAATACCGCCGAAGCCCACCCCATGATAGCCGCGTTGCCGCCCCACGAAGAAGCACCGCTCCGATTCACCACGCGCCAGATGGTACGCCAGGGCTATCTTGAGCGCGCTATCCATCGCTTCGCTGCCGGAACCCGAAAAAAAGACGGAATCCATCCCCTCGGGGAGCAACGCGGCAAGACGATCCGCGAGCTGAAACATCAGCGGATGCCCCATCTGGAAACTCGGCGCGAAGTCGAGTGTCGACGCGGCCTGCATCATCGCGTCGAGAATCGGCTGCCGGCAATGCCCCGCATTCACGCACCAGAGCCCCGCCGTGCCGTCGAGAATCGTCCGGCCATCATCGGAGCGGTAGTGCATGTCCTTGGCACTGACCAGCAAGCGCGGGCGCGACTTGAACGCCTTGTTGGCCGTGAACGGCATCCACAGCGCATCAAGCGAGGTGGCGGAAGTGGCTCCAGTCATGAATGCATCCTGAAATCGCGTGAGAACCCGTTGGAAACGACGAAGAAAAACTACCGCGCCGGGGCGGGATACGTGGTGCGCTCACCGGTCCGGCCATTGGTCACCACAAACGACCCATCAGCCCGGGCGGACAGCTTGATCCATGCGCTCGTACTCTGATCGAGATTGGCGATGTGCGCATCTGCATTGTTGACGGCCCCCGGATTTGCCGTCTTGTGCAGCTGCCAGCCCTCAATGCCGAACGATCGGAGTGCCGTGAGCGTGGGCTCCTGGGCGCCCTTGCGCGCGCCATTGTTGAAGATCGCGATCCGCGGCTTCACTGCCGCGAAGAGTGACGGATCGGAGCCATCAGCACCACCGTGATGTGCGATCAGGTAGACGTCAGCCTGTGCAATCAGATTGTCGGGACACGTCAGCGCATACAGCGGCGGTCCACTCAGATCGCCGACATCGAGAAAGCGGAATTTTCCGAACTGTACACGAACGGCAGTGGAGTTCGGATTTTCGAGCTTTTCCTGTGCCGGCACGCCCCCCGACGTACACGCAGAGTTGGCCACGCGGGGCCCACCGTCGAGTGGCGTGTGCAGCGTCGTTCCGTCGCTGGCCAGCACGTCTGCGATGATTCCGCCGAATTGGAGGCGCTCGCCGGCCTTGGGCTGCCGATGCACCGCTTTGGCGCGCACGGCGGCATAGGCCTGATAGAGCGCCATCGTTCCCGGTACCGCCGAATCCGCCGCGGCGCTCGGCGGGCCATGATCGATGAACTCGCGAATCGGCAGCAGCTGCGACAACTCCATCACCCCGCCGAAGTGATCCGCATGAAAATGCGTCACCAGCAGATGATCGATGCGCGCAATACCCGCATCGCGTGCCGCTGCCAGAATGCGCTGCGGATCACGCGCGACCGCGGGATCGCCAGGCTTCGAATTGAAGGTGCCGTCACCGGCGAACCCGGCGTCGATCAGCATCGACTCCTTCGTGGGCGTCACGAGGAGCGTGGACTGTCCCCCTTCGACGTCGATGAAGTAGATGTCCAGCGTTCCGCTCTGCGTTCCGCTCTGCGGACGCGGCGCCGGGGTCTTGGCGGCAACGGCCGCGCTGATACCAATCAGCGCGGCCGTGACGACCCCGAGTGTGCGTACTGCCGAACGCGTCACAACGCCTCGCGGGTGATGAGGGAAACCACCAACTACTTGCCAGTCGAGCGCTTCACGCAGGCGCTCGGATACTGCTGACAGTACCCGACGCGGCTATTGCCCACCTGCTTCGACTGAATGGCCGCGTGCACGACCGCACGGCCCAGGACATCCGCCGCCGCGTTGAACACCGCCTGCAACTCGGCGTTCGACAGCTGACTGCTCGGCGGAGTCGTCGCCATGCCGAACACCGTGTCGCCATCCCCGATCCCGTGAATCGGACGAATAGAACGCGCGAGGCCGGCATTGGCGATTTGCGCCATGCGTTCCGCTTCGAGATCCAGTAGCGGCGCGTCGGTCGCGACGAGCGCAATCGTCGTGTTGCGGGGCGCATTGTCCGAACCGTCATTCGGACCACCACGGCCGGCAACGCCCTGCTGGCACTCCTCGGGCTTGGGCTGCACGAGGTTGAATTCGTTGTCGAGTTCGAGGAAATGGCCGTACGGCAGGCAGGTGCGCATGTCCAACGGTGAGCCCGCCGGATTGAGACCAACGATTGCGGCAACCGTCCATCCATTGGACAGTTTCACACTCGCGGTGCCCATGCCCCACCCGGCCCCCATCCCCATGCCAAAACGGCCGCTCGGGACCGGATCGGTGGTCGCGAGATCGGCCGCCTTGTATCCGAAGTCAGCGTCGGGGCGCTTCTTGAAGTCCCCACCACGACCGAGATCCATCAGAATGGCCGCCGGAACGATGGGTACGACGCCACCCATCACGGGCACGCCGAAATTGCGTTCTTCCATCCACCGCATGACACCGGTGGCCGCGTCGAGACCGAACGCACTGCCGCCGCTGAGCACGATGGCTTGCACACCACGGACTTGACCGCCCGGCTTGAGGAGATCGGTTTCCTTGGTCCCGGGTGCACCGCCCATTTGGCTGTAACCCGCCGTGGCCCCCTTTTCGGTGCGAATCACCGTGGTGCCCGAGCGATAGCCGTTATCCGAGCGCTGATAGTTGCCAACCTTGAGCCCGGGGACATCGGTCAGCGAATTCGACGGACCCGGGCCAACCTGCGTGATGCGTTGCATCGGTGGCTGGCCTGCGGGGCGGGCAGGCGGCTGCGCCTGCAGCACCGACGCCGCGGCGGCGAACGCGGTGGCCAGGAGGCCACCCCGCTCGACCGCGCGCACCGTCGGAATACGACGATCCATCATCTTCATGAGTGGTGTGTCCCTATCAGTGGAAGGGGAGCACATCGACGGACGTCTTGTTCTGCACGAGCAGGCGGTTCACATCGTGCTTGATCACGACCGTCTTCGCCGTCTGATCGTAGGTGAAGCCATCCATCTCGAACGCCTTCGGCAGGAACGCTGGAATCACCGCCTTGGTGTAGGCCTCGCCATCCTTGGTCTTCGGATTGGCGATAATTTCCGTCTGCGCCACCGGCATGCGCATGCCGAGATCCGCCATGCGACGCCCTTCGGCGAGGAAGATCTCCTGGCGCATCAGGTACAGGACATAGAGCCCGTCATCCGCCGTGGCGATCGCATCGATTTGCGCGTTCGTGACCGACGTACCCGAGACCGTGTACGACTTGACCGTGCCCGTGGTACGCGTGAGTACAAGCCCATCGACGAACGGCTGGTTCGGTGCGAAGGCCACCTTCGTATCCGCACTGTTCGGATAGATCACCTTGCCGCCGGCGCGACCGCGCAGCTGCACCCGGTTGTCGATCTGTTCAGTCGGGCGGCTGTTGACCAGCACGAGCAGCTGCTTCAGACGGTCCTTGGCGCCCGCCAGGTTGCCGTCAGCCAGCAGCGCTTCGGCGATGATCAGGTGCGCCTCTTCCGACTTGGCGAACGCCACCGGGCTGATCACCGTCGCACTGCGATTCGGATACTTCGGATCGAGGAAGTCGAGACGCGGCAGTGGCTGGAAGTTGTTCACCGAGCTGGTGAGCACCGTCTGCATGCTGTTCGTCGGCCCGTTCACCGCATCAAAGGTCGCATTGCGCGTGAAGGTCGCACTCGCGGCAAGCAGCGCCTGTGATTCTTCCACGGCCTTGGCCTTGTTGCCGAGACGATGATACGCGCGGGCCAGCAGCAGCGTGTAGCTGTTCTTGGCCGCGGCATCCGTCGACAGCGTCCGCGCCTGCGTGAAGTCGATGATGGCATTCTGCAGATGCGTCTGCCAGGAGACCACTTCCCCATTCGGCACGGCCGGAAGCCCGACATACATCTCGCCGGCATAGAGGTTGGCCATGCCACGCAGGTAATACGTTTCCGCCTTGTCGTTGGGCGTCACGAGCGCGTCCCGCGGGTAGACGCTGTCCAACCCGAAAGAGGCCATGTAGCGGAGACGCGCAATCGAGTTCTGAATCGACGTGACTTCAGGATCGATGTACAGGATGTTCGGCGCGTCGAATTGCTGGTTGTTCGTCGTGTAATTGTTGAAGTAGTTGTCCGACGCGATTTCCGAGTTCTGCACCACGTTGTTGAGCGTGAGCAGGAACTGCCGCTGCGTCCCGCGCAGCCAGGCGGCGCCGGAGGCCGGCGTGCCAAGGAACTGCTGGTCCGTCAGGTTCGGGTTGCGGACTTCTGTGGGAGAGAACGCGTCACACGCACTGACAGCGAGTGCTGCCAGCGTCGGCGCGAGCAGGCGCGTGGCCCGCATCATGGTCGATCGGCGCATGGTCAGAACCCGAAGCGGAGGGTGAGGAGGAAGCTGCGCGGATTACCATCCGTCGCGTAATTGAAACCACCGACGGCGGCACCACCCTGCGTCGTGGCCGAGGACAGGTCGGTTTCCGGATCGAAGCTCGACGAGGCCCAGCGCCACGGGTTCACGACGGTGAACGAGGCGCGCATGTCCTTGGCGCCGCGCGGGAGGAAGTTCTCCGGAATCCGGTAATCGGCCGAAATCGAGCGGAGCGCGACGTAATCGGTGTTTTCCACCCAGAGATTCATCGTCTGCTGCCAGATCGCCGCACGGCTGCCGTTGTACGGGGCCTGTGCCAGTGCCGCCGCCGGGACGTAGTTCTCCGTCCGCGGTACGCCATACAGATAGCGGAAGGCCTTGTCGAACGACTGTGCCTGCGCGCCGAACTGGTAGTCGGCACTGGCGCTCACGTTGAATCGCGAGCCGATCCCGAGCTGCGCGCCGAAGTTGCCGAACTTGTCCGGCATCGGCTTGCCGAGATATTGCAGGAGCTTGATCTCGGTAATCTTCCCCGACGCATCGAAGATCGCGTTCGATCCGCGGAGGTAGCCGACCGGATACCCTTCCTGCACCATGCCCTGCACGGTGCTGGCGCCGTACCCGCTGATCGCAAACGGCGGCGTACCGCGCAGGTTCAGCACCTTGTTCTTGAGGGTGTTGTACGAACCATTCAGTGACAGACGGAACGTCTTGCCACTGAGCGGCGTCGCGGTGGCGCGGAGCTCGAGCCCCTTGTTGGAAATTTCGCCGACATTCGTGACCTGGCTGACTTCACCCGTGGACGGCGCAGGCGGCGCGGTGATCAGCGCGTCGACCGTACGGGAGGAGTAGCCGCCCAGACCGAGCGTCGCGCGATTGCGGAAGAGTGCGAGATCTGCGCCGAATTCCCTCGTCCCCGTACGCTCCGGCTTCAGATTGATGTTACCCGGCTGTCCGAAGGTCGCGGCCTGCTGGCCGTTGAACGAGTTGATCGCGACGGTACGATCATTGGCAAACGGCTGCGGGAACTGGCCGGCCACCCCGAAGGCCGAGCGGAGACGCAGATCGGACACGATGTCCTCGGACACGATCTTGCGGAACCACTCCTCCGCGCCAAGGGCATACACGAGACCGACCTTGGGATACGTTTGTGCACCGGTGTTGGTGCCGAACGCGGTGTTCTTGTCGGTGCGCACCCCGAGCTCCATCGTGTAGCGCTCGCGGTAGCTGATGTTGGTCTGCCCGAAAATGCCGTAGTTGGCCACGCGATACGCCAAGTCCGTCGACTGCGACACGCCGGCACCGGCCAGTGTCTGCTGTCCGTCACGTACGTTGGTGGCCGTGTACTGTACCTGCACGTCATCATTGCGGAACAGCTGTGCGCCGATGGACGTGACGATCGAGAGATCGCTGCCGATCGCGGCACTGTGCTGACCGCCGATATCGAACGTGAAGCCCGTGTAGCCGCGCTCGAAGTTGGAGATCGAACCGCGGTCGGTGGTGCCGGCGGGGAAGGCCTTCGTCGCAATGAGGAACTCGTTCGTGACGATCGAGCGCTCCTTGCTGAAGCGGTTGTTCAGTCCGAACGTCGCATGCGTCTTGATCGACTTGACCGGATCGTAGTCGATCCGGTGCGAGGTCTGGAAGGCACGCGTGAACACGCGATTGTCCTGCAGCCGTTCGCCGTCATTCACGAAGGCCTGCAGCTTGGCATAGTCCGCGTCGTTCAGACCGTCGATGTCATTGTTGAATCCGAACGCGGATGACCGACCGGCTTCCAGCACCCACAACGAGGTGTAGCCACCGGCGTTACCGTTCCGGAAACGCGGCGAGTCGGTCTCGTTGTAGGAGAAGGTGCCGGCGTACTTGGCCTTCGAGCCGATGTTGGCACTGATCGCGTTGCGGAAACCGAACGCGCGGTTGTCCCCATACACGCGATGGCTTTGGCTGGACCGGGCGTTCCCCGAGAAGCTGTAGGTGACGGTGTTGTTGCCACCTTCAATGCCGGCCGAATACGTCTGGGTCAGCCCGTTCCGGTAGAGGAGATCGCGGGTCCGGTCGAAGAAGTGGAACTGCGTCTGCGGCGTGTCGTACCCGAGACGCGATTCAAAGTACCCCTTCGTGGCACCGGCAGTCCCGCGCTTCGTGAAGATCTGAATGACACCGTTGGCGGCATCCGATCCATAGAGCGTGGTCGCTGCACCGCCGGGGATGAACTCGATCCGCTCGATGTTGTCCATCGGCAGGTCGGCGATGGCGCTCGTCGCCGCACCCTGCGCGCGCACGCCGGACACGTTCATGCCGAGGGTGGCGATCGTGTTCAGGTTGTCCATGCGGACGCCGTCGACGTAAATGACGGGCGTCGAGTTGTTGCTGACCGACGTGATACCGCGTGTGCGGATGATCGAGGTGGTACCGGGCTGACCCGACGTGAGACGGATCTGGGCGCCGGGGAGGTTCGTCTGCAGCAATTCGTCGATGCGCTTGGCGGGCGACGCTTCGATCTTTTCGCGTCCCACGACATCCACGGTGGTGGCGATGCGCCGCTTGGAAATTTCGCCACCCTGACCGGTGACCACGACGGCGTCGAGGTCGAGCGGTTGCACGGCCATCTGCACCGCGATCGTCGTACTCTGCCCAGCCGTGACCGTGGCATTCACGGTCTTGTTCGAGTAGCCGATCAGTCGCACGCTCACGATGCGCGCGCCCGCGGCGACCTCCGTGAGGCGGAATCGCCCCTCGGCGTCCGACCGGGTAACACGATCGCGATTGGCGTCGGTGTAGATCTGCGCGTTGGCCAGCGGAATCCCGGACCGTTCATCGGTCACGCGACCGGTAATGGTACCGGTGGTCTGGGCCAGCAGTGGGGATGACGGCAACATGGTCAGCGCAAGGCCGACCAGTGCTGCGAACCATCGGGAACGTCGTGGCATCGATTGCTCCTGGGGTGAACCGGAAACGTGACGGCGAGGTACGTGACGTCGGTGGGGAGGGAGCTGCGGCCTACAGGTGCACGAACACATTGCGACCCGGATTCATTGCGATGCGACTGCAACGTGATGCCGCGGGTCCGCCGAGTCGAGGCGGAGCCACGGCAAATCACACGTGTGTTACAAACTGTGCGTCAGTTCGAGGATGGACATGGCGAGCACCTTGGTCGACTGGACGAGATCATCGATGGTGCAGTACTCATCGGGTTGATGCGCCAAATCGAGAATCCCCGGCCCGTACGCCACGCAGTTGGGGACGCCGGCGATGCGATCGACATGCTTGTGATCGTAGGTGCCGGGGCTGGCCGCGAGCATGACCGGTCGACCAAGGACCTGTTGCACGGAACGTTCGAGTGAGGCGACGACCGACGCGCCGTCTGGCGTGCGTACCGGGTGGACCACCATCAGGTCACGGAGCTCGTACACGAGTTCCGGCGTCTCGCGCGCGGCTCGCTCCAGCAGCTCCACGATTTCGGCGCGCGTGGCTTCGAACCCTTCTTCGGCAAGAAAACGGCGATCGAAAATGGCTCGACAGATGTCGGCCACACATGGCGTCTGGATCCCGTCGACCGGCTGACCACCGGCAATGCCATTGATGTTCAGCGTCGCGTGCCGAGCCCCATCGGGCTTGACCGGCACGGCGGTCGTGCGCGCCTGCAGCGCCGGCATGAGGCGTCGACGAATATCGTCGAGAATGACCCCCATGTGCTCGATGGCGTTCGTTCCCAAAAACGGCATCGAGCCATGCGCGATGCGTCCGCGCGTGGTGACTTCAAACCAATACACGCCGCGGTGTCCGATATAGAGGCGATCGGTATCGGTGGGTTCCGTGATGATGACGGCGTCCGTTCGGGATGCACTCACCCGCCCCTGCTCGGCGAGCCACGCCATCCCGGCAAACCCACCGCTCTCCTCGTCGACGGTACCACTGATCTCGACACTCCCATGCAGCGAGATCCCCGCGCGCCGGATCGCTTCCGCGGCGTACATCGCCGCCGTGATCCCCGCCTTCATGTCGCTGGATCCTCGACCGTAGATGCGGCCGTCCCTCACGAGGCCGCCAAACGGGTCCACCGTCCATCCGGCTCCAGCCGGAACGACGTCGAAGTGCCCATTGAGATGGACGAGCGGTCGCAGACTGTGTCCCTGCCGTAGACCGACCACGTTCATGCGTGGGTGCGTCGGCGTGTGCTCCGCTCGTCCTTCCGCTACGGGATAATCCACCGCGAAGTCGAACGCCTCGAGCCGTTCCCCGATCAGCTGCGCACACTCGACGTAGGCGTCCCCTGGGGGATTCACCGTCGGAATACGAATCATCTCCGCCGTGAAATCCACCATTTCCTGGGTGGCCGCCTCGACTTCGGCGAATACGCGCTCCAACTGTGAAGCAGGGATTGTCATGCGCGCGATACTCGCGCTCAGTAATTCCCTTGTCAAGAATGCCACCGGACCGTATGTCTCCCGCACTGGATTACCCGCACCGCCTTCGCGTTCGCTTCCTGCGTCCCAAATCCGATCGATGAACTCCCATCTCGTGTGGCTGATCGGCTACTCGCTGGCGCAATTGGCGCTCGGCGCGTGGATCTCCCGGCGCGTCCGGACATCGAGCGACTTTTTTGTTGCCGGGCGAGCACTGGGACCGGGACTGCTGTTCAGTACCATGCTGGCCGCCAATGTGGGCGCCGGTTCGACGGTCGGGGCCACAGGGCTCGGCTATCGTGACGGCCTCGCCGCCATGTGGTGGGTCCTTTCCGCTGGCATCGGCTCTTTCGTGCTGGCGTTCTGGATTGGCCCCGCCATTCGTCGCACTGCGTCCGCGCATGATCTGCGCACCGTCGGTGACTACCTCGAGTTTCGCTACGGGGTGGGGGTTCGCTCGCTGATTGCCGCGCTGCTGTTGATCGGTTCGGTCTTCATCCTGGCCGGACAGCTCATTGCGGTATCGTGGATTCTGAATGTGATCGCCGGCATTCCCAAGATCGTTGGCTGCGTTGCCGCGGGTGTGCTGATCACCATCTACTTTGCCGGAGGCGGCCTCCTTACCTCGGCGTATGTCAACATCGTGCAGCTCACGGTGAAGATGGTCGGATTTGCCGTGGCCATTCCCTTCGCACTTCGTGCGGCCGGCGGATGGGATGCCGTCCACGCGCTGCAGCCGAGCCCTGACTATTGGAACTTCTGGCAGAGTGGGGAATCAGGGCTGGTCTATCTCGCCATGCTCGGCCCGGCCTTCATCGTCTCGCCCGGGCTGCTGCAGAAGACCTACGGTGCGCGCGACGATCGCGCTGTACGTCTGGGCGTGGGATTCAACGCGCTCGCGCTCATGGTGTACGCCGGAGTGCCGGTATTGCTCGGCATGATGGCTCGGGCACAGTTCCCCGACCTGGCGCAGTCTGAGCTGGCTTTGCCCACGCTCCTCGCCAAGGGTGTCCCCCCAGCGGTCGGTGCCCTGGGACTTGCCGCCGTGTTCTCGGCGGAGTTGAGTGCCGCCGACGCGGTATTGTTCACGCTGACCACGTCCTTGTCGCAGGACTTCTACAAGCGGTTCTATCGCCCCGCCGCCAATGATGCGGAGATGTTGCGTATCACGCGCGTGACCGCCGTCTTTGCCGGGGCGCTCGGCGTTGGGGTCGCGCTAGTGGCCGGCGGCGTGGTCAGTGCGCTCAGTATCTTCTACACCATCATGGGCGTGAGCCTCTTCGTCCCGATGATCGCGGGGCTGTTCCAACCCAAGGCCAAATCGGTCGATGCCATGGCCGCCATCATCACCGGCATCGTGATTGTTGGTGGCTGGCGTGTCGCGCTGGCCGGTAAGCCGATCAACGGCATTACCCCGGCGATGGGCGGTCTCGCCGGGGCCATCATGGTGTTCCTCGTCGTTTACCTGATCCGGCGTGCCTCTGGCGGACCGGATAGTGCACCGCCTCTCACACCAGCCACGGAGTAGTCGCGCCGCATGTCCAGCAACGGGATGTTTGATCTGACGGGGAAGATCGCCGCCATCATCGGTGGTGCTTCCGGAATCGGCGAAGCCGTCACGCTTGGTGCCGTGAAGATGGGCGCCACCGTCACGTGTCTTGATGTGAAGGCAGATGCGGCAGCGGCGACTGCTGCCAAGGCTGGCGGAGGCGCCACTTCCGGCGTGGTGGATATCACCGACGCCGCGTCGGTGAACGCAGCGCTCGATGCAATCGTCGCGCAGCACGGCCGCCTCGATATCGTGATCTGCACGCCCAGCATCAACGTGCGAAAGAAAATCCTCGATTATCAGGGTGAGGAATTGGCGCGGGTGCTGAACGTGAACATCAGCGGCAATTTCAATGTGCTGCAGGCCGCAGGGCGTATCATGACGGCGCAGCGCACAGGCAGCATCGTGCTCTTTTCGTCGATCCGTTCGCTGGTGGTCGAGCCGGGCCAGTCGGTCTACTCCGCCACGAAAGCGGGCATTCTGCAGCTGGCGCGTGGTGCGGCCTGTGAGTTCGGCCCGTACGGCGTGCGCGTGAACTGTGTTGGCCCGGGCGTTGTCGAAACGCCGCTGACGGCGCCGATCAAGGCCAACGCCGACTGGTACAACGCGTATGCCGCGAAGAACAGCTTCAATCGCTGGGCGCAGCCGGAAGAGATGGTCGGGCCCACGCTGTTCCTCGCCTCGGATGCGGCCAGCTACGTGAACGGCACCATTATCTATGCCGATGGTGGGTGGCTCGCTCAGGATGGTCGCTTCACGCCGCCGGGCATGTGATGAGCGGCGCGTCGTTTCGTATTGCCGTCATTGCCGGCGACGGGATCGGACAGGAGGTGATCCCCGCCGGCATCGAGGTGCTCGAGCAGGCGGCTCGTCAGGAGCAGGTGACGTTGTCGTTCACCGAGTTCCCGTGGGGCTGCGAGTACTATCAGCGCACCGGCACGATGATGAGTGCCGATGGGCTCGATCAGCTGCAAGGCTTCGACGCGATCTATCTGGGCGCTGTCGGTGCGCCTGGCGTTCCGGATCATGTGTCGGTGTGGGAGCTGATCCTGCCGATTCGTCAGCGCTTCGAGCAGTACGTGAACTTGCGCCCCATGCGGTTGCTGCGCGGCGTGCCAAGCCCGTTAGCCGGGCGCGGACCGACGGAGATCGACATGATCTGCGTGCGCGAGAACTCCGAGGGGGAGTACGCCGGCGTTGGTGGCCGCGTACATCGTGGCACCCCGCACGAAGTCGCCGAGCAGACGGGTGTATTCACCCGGCGCGGCATCGATCGGATTGCGCGCTATGCGTTCGAGCTGGCGTCGCGCCGTCCGCGGAGGCTGCTGGCCAGTGCCACGAAGTCAAATGCGCTCCAGCATTCGATGGTGCTGTGGGATGAAGCCGTAGACGCCATTGCGCGTGAGTACCCCGCCGTGGAGTGCCGAAAGTATCATGTCGATGCGCTGGCCGCGCGCATGGTGACCCATCCGCAGACCATCGATGTGATCGTCTCGTCCAATCTGTTTGGCGATATCCTGACTGATCTGGGCGCTGCCATTTCCGGAAGCCTCGGCGTCGCGCCGGGTGCCAACATCAACCCGGAACGACAGTATCCCTCCATGTTCGAACCCATTCACGGTTCGGCACCGGACATCGCCGGTCGTGGCATAGCCAATCCGATTGGTGCCATCTGGGCCGGGGCCATGATGCTCGACCATCTGGGACTTCACGCAGCGCATGATCGCATCGTGCGGGCGATTGAGCATGTTGTCGGTGATGGTGGTCCGCGCACACCGGACTTGGGTGGCACCGCCACTACCAAGGCTGTGGCCCGCGCCGTCGCGGACGCTTTGCGCTGATGTCTCTATCCCGATTTCTTCCGTTCAGCCCGGATTTTTGATGACCTCGTCCCGCATTCCCTTCTTCTACGCCGGCACGCGTCAGGCCGGTCAGACGGCACGCTCTTCGTCCGTGTACGATCCATCAACGGGACAGGTCGCGCGCCATGTGCCCCTGGCGGATGCCGCCGACATCGAAACGGTCATCGCCGACGCGGCAGCAGCAGCGTCAGCGTGGGGTGAACGCTCGCCGCTGGATCGCGCGCGCATCCTGTTTCGGTGGCGCGAGCTGTGCCTCCAGCATGCTGACGAGCTGGCGCACCTCATCAGCAGTGAGCATGGCAAGGTGGTGGCCGATGCGCGCGGCGAACTGCAGCGCGGTTTGGAAGTGGTGGAGTTCGCCGTGGGGATTCCGCATCTGATGAAGGGCGAATTCAGCGACCAGATCTCGCGCGGTATTGATATGCATTCGCTGCGCCAGCCGCTTGGTGTGGTGGCGGCGATCACGCCGTTCAATTTCCCGGCGATGGTGCCGCTGTGGATGCTTGGACCAGCACTCGCAACCGGCAATGCCGTAGTGCTCAAGCCCTCCGAACGTGATCCATCGACCGGTGTTCGCCTGGCCGAATTGTTCGTTGAAGCCGGTGCACCGCCGGGTGTCCTCAATGTGCTGCACGGTGACGCGCTTGCGGTCAACGCGCTCTGTTCGGACCCGCGCATTCAGGCCGTCAGTTTCGTCGGGTCTACGCCGATCGCGCAGCACGTGTACGAAACGTCCGCGAGACATGGCAAGCGCGTCCAGGCCATGGGTGGTGCAAAGAATCACCTCGTGGTGCTGCCCGATGCCGATCTCGACATGACCGTCGAGTCACTGATGGGGGCGGCGTACGGATCGGCAGGCGAGCGGTGCATGGCGATTTCGGTGGCCGTTGTGGTGGGTGATGCCACCGCCGATGCACTCGTTGCCCGGCTCGCTGAGCGGGTGCAGACGCTCAAGGTGGGCGATCCGAAGGCCGATGGCATGGACATGGGTGCCTTGGTGACAGCGGCGCACCGCGACAAGATCGCCGGCTATATCGCCACGGGCGTGTCGGAAGGGGCCACGTTGGTGGTGGACGGCCGATCGCATCCGGCACAGCAATCCGGTGGCTTTTTCCTTGGCGGCTCGCTGTTCGATCATGTTACGAAGGAGATGACGATCTACCGCGAGGAGATCTTCGGGCCGGTGTTGTGCGTCGTGCGGGCGCAGTCGGCCGACGAGGCCCTCTCGCTGTGCAACGAGCATCAGTACGGCAACGGCGTCGCCATCTTCACGCGGAACGGCGGTGCGGCGCGTGAGTTCGCACATCGCGTGCAAGTCGGCATGGTCGGCATCAATGTGCCCATTCCCGTTCCACTCGCGTTCTACTCGTTCGGTGGATGGAAGGCTTCGGCATTCGGCGATCACAACCAGCACGGCATGGATGGCGTACGGTTCTACACCAAGCTCAAGACCGTAACGACGCGCTGGCCGAGTGGCGCTGATGCCGCCTCGTTCACCATGCCGGTGCTGAAGTAACGGGTCCGTGTCTTCCAGCCGTTGTAGCCCGACCTGACCCTCCACCAAACACCCCACGGTGCCCCTCCCGCTCCGCTTCCTCGCTGCGTCGCTCACGTCGCTCGTCCTCGTGGCCTGCGCCCGCGCACCCAAGTACGCGGCACCGATTCCCGCCGTGAACGACAAGCCGCGCACCCTCTTCGCGCTCGAAGCGGTCGATACGCGCATCGGCACCGGTGCGCCGCTCACGCCGGGCATGTGCGTGTTCGCGCACTACACGGGGTGGACGACCGACGGGAAGAAGTTCGATTCGTCGCGTGACACCACGAACGCCGGTGTGCCCAAAAATCCCATCAGCTTCCCGCAGGGGTTCCGTCGTGTGATCGCGGGGTGGGATCTGGGCTTCGACGGGATGCGCGTGGGCGGCACCCGTCGTCTCATCATCCCGTATCAGCTGGCGTACGGCGAACGTGGACGTCCACCGGTGATTCCGCCGAGTGCGACGCTGATCTTCGATGTCGAGCTGATGCAGGTGGCCGATACGCTGCCGCGTCCCGAGGGGGCGCCACGCGGCGCGGGCACATCACCGCCATGCCCGGTGTGGAGCGCGGTCACGCCGTAAATCATGCCAGCGGACCATGTGTGGTTCCGGGCGATGCGGCGATTTCGGCGGTAGAATAGCAGCGAAGCGCCGCTGCAACACTCGTCACGATTTCGTGGAGCGACCATGGGCAAGTACACACTCAACGTGAACGGTGTGTCCCGCAGCGTGGAGGTGGAGTCCGACACACCGTTGTTGTGGGTGTTGCGCGATTCGCTGGATCTCACCGGTACCAAGTTCGGCTGCGGCATCGCGCAATGTGGAGCGTGCACGGTGCACCTGAACGGGGCGCCCACCCGGTCCTGTCGCACTCCGGTCTCCACCGTGGGCTCGGCAGTGGTCACCACCATCGAGGGTATCGACACGCCACAGGCGCGCGCACTGCAGGATGCGTGGTGCGAACTCGATGTGCCGCAATGTGGATACTGTCAGGGCGGACAGATCCTGGCGGCGGCGGCGTTGCTCAAGGCGAAACCGCAACCCACCGACGCCGATATCGACTCGGCCATGGCCAGGAACTTGTGCCGGTGCGCGTCGTACACCCGCATCCGGGCCGGGATCAAGCGCGCCGCCGAGCTGGCCGCGACGAGCGCCCCTGCGGGAGGGAAGCGCGAATGAGTCATGAACAGATCGATCGGCGCCAATTCATCAAGATCAGTGGGCTGGTGGGTGGTGGGCTGTTGGTGGCGAGTGTTATGGACACGGCCGAGGCACTGGCGTCGAGCACGGCGGCGCTCGCCCCCGCTGCGGATTTTGCGCCCAACGTGTTCGTGAGCATCGCGCCGAATGGCGCCGTCACGCTTATCGCACCCAACTCGGAAATGGGGCAAGGCATCAAGACGTCGCTGCCCATGGTCATCGCCGAAGAGCTGGATGTGAAGTGGGAGCAGGTGACCGTGGTGCAGGGCGACTTGAATCCCGCGTACGGCCGTCAGTTCAGCGTGGGCAGCCAATCGACGGTGGCCAACTACACGGCCATGCGCCGCGCCGGCGCCGCCGCACGGGCGGTGCTTGTGGAGGCCGCGGCGCAGCAGTGGAACGTGAGCGCGAGTGAATGCACCACCGCAGACGGTATGGTGATGCACGCGGCGTCCAACAGAAGCGCCTCGTACGGCGCGCTCGCCAGCAAGGCGGCACAGCTGCCAGCTCCGACCAACCTCACGCTCAAGGATCCGAGCACCTTCAAACTGCTCGGCACCCGCATCGCGGGCGTGGACAATCGCCAGATCGTGAAGGGCGCGCCGCTTTTCGGTATCGATGTGAAGCTGCCGGGGATGCTCTACGCCACGTATACCAAGTGTCCGGTATTCGGTGGTGAAGTGGGGAGTGCCAACCTCGATGAGGTGAAGGCCAAGCCCGGCGTGCGCGATGCGTTCGTGCTCAGCGGCATCGCGGGGTTGCCATCGGGCGTGGCCGTCGTAGCGGATTCAACGTGGAACGCCTTCAGCGCCACCAAGGCACTCAAGGTGCAGTGGAACGAGGGGGCGCAGCTGTCGCAGCACAGCGCGGACATGGCTGCGCAAGCGCTCACGCTGGCGAAGGCCAACGGGCCAGCACCACTTCCGTCTGGTGCGAAGCCGGTGAAAGCGGTGTATCACTATCCCTTTCTCGCGCACGCCACGCTCGAACCGCAGAACTGCACGGCGTGGTTCAAGGATGGCGTGATGGAGCTGTGGACGCCTACGCAGATTCCGGCCTCGGGACAGGGGCTCGTGTCGAAGGGGCTGGGGATCGCCGCGAAGGACGTGACGGTGCACATCACGCGGCTGGGGGGCGGCTTCGGCCGGCGAGGCAGCAACGAGTTCTCTCTCGAAGCCGCGGCGATCGCTCAGCGGCTGGCCGGCATTCCCATCAAACTCACGTGGACGCGCGAACAGGATTTCGCGCACGACAACTATCGCTCGAACGGGTGGCACTACTTCACGGCCGGCCTCGATAGCGCCGGGAATATCGTCGCGCTGCACGACGAGTTCGTCAAAATGCAGGGTGGGCCGGGCGACATGACGGCCACCGGCTTTCCGTTCAATGCCATTCCAGGGTCGCAGGTGCGATCGAGCAAACTGCGCGGCGGCATTCCCACAGGCTTCTGGCGCGCGCCCGGTGACAACGGCAACGTGTGGGCCACGCAGTGCTTCATGGACGAACTCGCCCACGCCGCGGGGAAGGACCCCCTCGCGTTCACGCTCGAGCTGCTGGGTACGGTGCCGGCATCACCGCGCTTTGACGCCAGCAAGATGATCGCGGTGTTGCAGCTTGCGACACAGAAAGCAGCGTGGGGCCAAACGAGACCGCGCGGCGAGGGGCAGGGATTCGCCATCTGTTTCGCGAATGGCGCGTACGTAGCCATCGTGGCCGATGTAGCGGTGAGCAAGGCGGGTGAGCTCACCATCAGGAAGCTCACGGCCGCTGTTGATGCGGGTACCATTGTGAACGTGAGCGGCGCCGAGGCGCAGGTACAGGGCTCGATGCTCGATGGCATCAGCGCCGCGTGGTTTCAGAAGGTCACCATCGAACGCGGCGCGGCGGCGCAGACGAATTTCAACAAGTATCCCATGCTGCGCATGCCGCAGGCGCCGCCGGTGGTGGAGGTGCATTTCATCAAGTCGTCGGCACCGCCCACAGGGCTGGGTGAGCCGGCACTGCCGCCCGCGGCGCCTGCGGTGTGCAACGCCATCTTTGCAGCAACGGGGAAGCGCATTCGTACGCTGCCCATTGCCGATGACACGCTCAAGTGGACGTAAACGTCGCGATTGCCGATCTGATGCCATCGCGCCGTCCGCGTCCGGTTGCTTCCCCTTTCTGTTTCTCCGTGTCCATGCCCAGTCTGCTCCGGTCGGTTCCGCGCCTCCTGCCGATGTTGCTCGCAACGTCGGCCTGTGTGTCCGTCAACATGTCCCGCAGCGAGAGCGGTACCTCGGCGCGGACGCCGCTCCCCTCCGACGGCCGCGCCGCATCGGCCGTGGTGCAGACGGCGTTTCACGATTTCCGCGTGGTCGAGGTGGCGCGCGGTCTCGTCAACCCGTCGGGGTTGGAGTTCACGCCGGAGGGGGACCTGCTCGTGACCGAGCGCCCCGGACGGCTCCGCATCATCCGCAAGGGCGTACTGCTCCCGGATTCGGTGGCGGGGCTTCCGCCCATTCAGGCTATCGGTCGTGGCGCACGGGCGCTGGCGTCACTCGAACAGGCGGGGCTGCGCGACGTCGTGTTGCATCCGGACTTCGCGACCAACCGGTTGCTGTACATCAGCTACGTGAAGCCGGGGGCCGACTCGCTGGGGAGCATCGCGGTTATCCGCGGACGTTTCGAGAACGATCGCCTTACCAACGTGCAGGAGATCTTCCATGCACGCGCCGACGGCAACCTGACGCCCCGCGCCTCCATGTGGGGTGGTCGCCTCGCCTTCGATCGGCAGCGCTATCTCTATCTCACCCTCGGTGACCGGCAGTGGCCCGCGACGGGTGATCTTACCGCACATCCGGCGCAGCAGCCGTCGGTCCACAACGGCAAGACGATCCGTCTGCACGATGACGGCCGCATCCCCGCCGACAACCCGTTCGTGAACACGCCCGGGGTGCTCCCCGAGATCTGGACGTCCGGGCACCGCAACGCGCAGGGGCTGGCCGTGCACCCCGAAACGGGTGACGTGTGGAGCAACGAGCATGGCCCGCAGGGGGGCGACGAGGTGAACCTGCTGCGCAGCGGCCGCAACTACGGTTGGCCGGTGGTGGGATACGGGGTGAACTACACGACCGGCCGCAACATCCACGAGGGGACTCTGCGCGAGGGGATGGAGCCTCCCGTGCATGTCTGGGTCCCGTCGATCGGCGTGAGCGGCATGGTGTTCTATACCGGGAACGCCTTTCCGAGCTGGAAGGGGGACATGCTCGTGGGTGGGCTCAGCGGTCAGCGGCTCGTCCGGCTGCGCCTGGCTGGTCAGCGCATCGTGCGGCAGGAAGACCTGCTGCGCGACATCGGTCGGGTGCGTGACGTCGAGCAGGGCCCCGACGGGCTGATCTACCTGGCGCTCGATGGTGGCACGCGCGACGCCGACGGTCCACCGACGGCGATTCTGCGCCTCGAACCGGCTGGGCGCCGCTGACGCGTAGCGCCTGCCATCAGGCGCGGCTCCTTCACTCTCGTTACTTACCATGCCCCGCACCGCCCTGCTTGCCGGTGTTCTCGGATGTCTTCTCGCGCCGGTCGTGACCCAGGCGCAGGGCGCCAACGCCAAGGTCGCCCGCGGGTCCCCGACGGCGGAAAAGCTGCCGGTGTACGTGATCGACCCGACGTGGCCACCGACGCTGCCCAACGATTGGATTCTGGGCGACATCCGCGGGCTTTTCGTGGATGATCGCGATCACCTGTGGATCATCCACATGCCGTCGAGTCTCACCGATCAGGAGATCGGTGCGGCGACGAAGCCGCCGATTGCCGACTGTTGTTTTCCGGCGCCGCCGGTGCTCGAGATGGACGCCGACGGCAAGGTGGTGCGGTCGTGGGGTGGTCCGGGCGCCGGCTACACCTGGTTCAGTCAGGAGCACGGCATCTACATCGACCACAATGGATACGTGTGGATGGGTACGAGCAACGGCATGCACGTGATGAAGTTCACGCAGGACGGCCAACACGTGCTGACGATCGGCGAGCCCGGCGTGAACAAGGGGAGCAACGACTCCACGCACCTGGGCGGTCCGGCGAACTTCTACGTCGAGCCGAAAACCAATGAGCTGTTCATCGCCGATGGCTACATCAACAAACGGGTGGTCGTGTTCGATGCCACGACCGGCGCGTACAAGCGTCACTGGGGGGCGTACGGCAAGCGACCGTCCGATACGGCGAAGTACGCGTATCCCGTGAACCCGTCGTCACCGCCGACGCAGTACTCCACCGTGCACGGCATCGTGGGCACGAAAGACGGCTTGCTGTACGTGTCCGACCGCCGGGGCAATCGCATTCAGGTGTTCACGCAGCAGGGCGAGTATCTCATGGAGCGGTTCGTGCGCCCCGAGACCGGCGGCGCGGGGAGCGGTTTCAGTTTGCAAGTGTCGCGCGACGCTGCGCAGAGTTTGCTGTACCTGATCGACGGCACGAACGAGCGGGTGTGGATGCTGCGGCGCAAGGATCTGGCCATTCTCGATCGCTTCGGTCGGCCGGGCCGTCAGTCGGGGGAGTTCATTCGCGCGCACATGATCGCCATCGACTCGCAGAACCGCATGTACACCGGTGAGGCCGGCAACGGCCGCCGCATTCAGCGGTGGATTCTCAAGGGCACGCGACCGGTCTCGTCGGTGACGCCGCCGCGATGATGCCGACTCCGTGCCCGCAGTCCTCTCTCCTGCTGCACACGTCGCTGCCTGCGGCCGCTACTTCGAGGCGCGGACAGAGGCACGCCTCCTGCATGATGATGAGCAAATGAATCCTTGGCGACTGTTCGCCGCGCACGACATCTTCAAGATCCTCGCGCGCAACGTCAGAAAGTCCAACGGAGTCTCCGGCCATGCATGACAACACCGCGCGCCTCATCGCCTTCATGGAACGGGTATGGAACGCGGGCGACGTGGCGGCCATCGACGAGTTTCTCGGCCCGCAGTACACCATCTTCAGTGATCCCGGAGATCCGTGGGACGGGCAGACGCTGTCCGTGCCCGGGTTCAAGGAACGCCTGCTCGTCTCGCGCGCCCCGTTCCCTGACTTGACGTTCGACATCGGCGAAACCGTCAGCGAGGGTGACCGCGTCGCGCTGAGTTGGACGATGCGAGGCACGCAACTCGGCAGCATGGGTGGACGTCCGCCGTCCGGTCGCTCGTTCGCCGTGCGGGGCATGACCCTCTATCATTTCGCCGACGGTCGTATCGTCGGACATCAGCAGGT
>DCZC01000022.1:0-2343 GCA_002331565.1 Gemmatimonas sp. UBA2094 | reverse complement strand
CGTCCGCTGCTCCCACGACACGCCGAAGTGTGCGAGGATCGACGCGCGCTCCTCAGCCTCCTGCGCTGCGATGCTCACATAGGGATTGGCGAACACCACGCGACGCACGCCGCGGCGGATGAGCGAGCGGGTGCAGGCCAGACAGGGCTCGTGCGTCACATATGCCACGGCCAGCTGGCCGTCGCAGAAGCTGAGCGCGTTCTCCTCGGCGTGACTCGTGTGCAGGCACCGCTGTCCCGGGCGGCAGGTCTCAGGGGTGCAGTGCGGCATCCCCGGCAGGGCGCCGTTGAAGCCGGCGGCGCCAATACCACCGTCGGGACGGAGGAGCACGGCCCCCACCTGGAGGCGGCAGCAGGTGCCGAGCCGGCTGAGCTCGGTCGCCATGCGGAGGAAGACTTCGTCCTTGAGGGCGCGGCGGTCCATGATGTCCGGGGAGAGAGCGCGGGAGAATTCACCGGAAATGTACCGCTGCACGACCTCGTCGGCGAAGGCGGGGACGCTGGCCTCGCTGGCTTCGTGCAGGCGGGCGGCGTACACTCAAGTGACCCCCTTATCGGAGAGCGCAATGCATCGTGGCATCCTGGCGCTCGCGATTCTCGCGATCCATGCGATCCATGCACCGGTTGCGGCACAGTCGCTGCCGAAGCCCACCCTCCGGCTCGCGGGACTCGTCCACGACAGTCTCACCGGCTTCCCGCTGCGCGGCGCAGTTGTGCAGCTTGTCGAAGGCGACGGCAGCAGTGGCGCCCGCTCCGTCGTGGCCGACGACCGCGGGTATTTCCGGTTCGCCGATCTCACGCCCGGTCGCTATCGCCTGGGCTTTCATCATCCGCGTCTCGACACGCTGGGCATCGAAGCGCCGGTGCGGGCCGTGCAGATGCACGCCGACGTGACGGACATGCTGCTCGCGGTGCCGTCGGCCATGCACATCCGCGCGGCGGTGTGCGGCACGGGGCATGCCAATCGTGAAGCGACGCTGCTCATGGGCACCGTGTACGACGCGCGTACCGGAGCCGCCGTGTCCGATGCGGCGGTACACGTAGAGTGGACCGAGATCGAACTCGCCAAGCGGACCGCCACGCCGCGCCGCGTGCAGCGACAGGTGATGACCGGTGCCAACGGGTGGTACGGCGTGTGCGACGTGCCGCGCGAAGGCGTGGTGCAGCTGACGGTGCGCACCCCCGGCGACAGCATCGAACGCGTGGAAGTGCGCCTCTTCGATGATGTGCTCAATCACCAGTTGCTGTATCTCGGATCGGCCACGACCGCGCGCGTGACCGGCGTGGTCACGCGAGACGGAAGCACCCGGCCCGTGGCCGACGCCACGGTCAGTGTGCCGAACGGCCCGGCGGTGCGGACGAATGCCAAAGGGGAGTTCATGCTCGACGCGGTGCCCGCGGGCTCACGCACCCTCGATGTGCGGGCGATGGGTTTCTACCCGGAGCACCTGATGGTGAATGCCATCGAGGGCGCCCCGCGGGTCGACGTCGGGTTGCGCAGCTTCCGCGCGGTGCTCGACACCGTGAAGGTGCTGGCCAGCTACCAGCGCTACTCGCTGCGACAGGAGTTGGCGGACCGTCAGCGCATGGGTATCGGCCGGTTCATCACCGAACAGGACATCGCGCGCCGCCAGCCGGTGGTGCTTTCCGATCTGCTGATGGCGACCCCCGGCGTCTACGTGACGCGCGGGATGGGGCTTCAGCAGAACGTGTCGATGCGCGGCCTCTTCACCGATCGCTGTGCGCCATCGTTGTTTCTCAACGGGTTCGCGATGTTCCTGGCCGACTTCGGCAGTGCGCCGTTTTCGTTCGCCGATCTCGACGCCATGGTCAGTCCCGCCGATGTCCTGGCCATCGAGATCTATGCGTCCGGTCAGGTGCCGCCGGTACTTGGTGCGGGCATGACCGGGTGCGGTGCCATCGCGGTGTGGACGCGCTGACCATTATTCACCCATCCGCTACATGCGATCGACCATCTCCCCGTATCGCCGCCACCTGCTGGCCGCAGCGGCGCTTATCTCCGGTTGGTCCCATGCGCTCGGCGCACAACGCGCGCCCGCGCCCCGGACCGACGCGATGCGTCGCACCATCGCCCCAGTCCCGGCGGTGGAGCAGCGCATCGACATCGTGACGCCGCTCGCGCCGGAGCTGGCCGCGTACGGGGCGTACCCGATCGGCGTGCGCACCATCACGGTGACCGACCGCCAGCGTCGGGACGTGCTGCGCATGATCGCCGGCGACAGCACGGCGCGATACGATCGTACGCTCATGCTCGAAGTGTGGTACCCGGCGGCGGGCGCGAGTCCGGCGCGACTCGGCGAGTATCGCGTGGTCATGCGCGATC
>DCZC01000104.1:5115-5487 GCA_002331565.1 Gemmatimonas sp. UBA2094 | reverse complement strand
GGTGCGCCGGCGCATCGGCTACATGTCGCAGCGATACGGCCTGTACGACGAACTCACGGTGGCGGAGAATCTCCGCTTCTATGCCTCGGTGTACGGCCTCGTGGGGCGCGAGCGTGACGCACGGCTGGCCGAACACATCGCCCTGCTGGGGCTCGGTGATCGCCTCAGGCAGCGCGCGGGAACGCTGAGCGGCGGATGGAAGCAGCGTCTTGCGCTTGCCTGCGCCACGGCGCACCACCCTGATCTGGTGTTTCTCGACGAGCCGACAGCCGGCGTGGACCCGGCGGCGCGCCGCACGTTCTGGCAGACGATCTACGATCTCGCCGAGAGCGGAACCACGGTGCTGGTCACGACGCACTACATGGACGAGGC
>DCZC01000104.1:689-4940 GCA_002331565.1 Gemmatimonas sp. UBA2094 | reverse complement strand
TACATGGACGAGGCCGAGCGCTGCCAGCGACTCGCCTTCCTGTCGCGCGGCCATCTCATCGGTCTCGGGACGCCCGCCGAAGTGACGAAGCAGTTCGGAGCCGCGAGCGTGGAGGATGTGTTCGTCATGCTGCAGCAACGTGACGAGCGGGGGGCCCTCACGGAGTTGCATCCGGTGACGCGCCCATGAGCGCGTGGATTGCGCAGGTACGCCGGTGGACGGTGTGGCCCATGCTGTGGAAGGAATTCCTGCAGTTGCGGCGCGACCGGCTCACCTTCGCACTCATGACCGGGCTGCCGGCGATTCAGCTGGTGCTGTTCGGCTATGCCATTCAGACCGACGTGCGCCGACTGCCCACGGTGGTGCTCGACGAATCGCGAACCAGCGAAAGCCGGGCGCTGGTGCAGGTGCTGCAGAACACGGACAACTTCCGCATCATCACAGGCGTAAACGATCGGGCGAGCGCGAAACGGTGGATCGAACGCGGCGCCGCTCGCGTGGCGCTGGTGATCCCGCCCGAGTATCAGCGTGACATCCGCGGCGGGCACACCGGCGTGGCACAATTGCTCATCGATGCCGCCGATCCGCAGTCGAGCGGGGCGGCCATCGCCGGGGCGCAGCTCGCGGCGCAGGCGCGCAGCGCGCAGCTCCTCGCCGAGCGGTTCCAGCTGCGCGCGCCTGTGGAGATTCGCGTGCGCCCGTGGTACAACCCGGCGCAGAAGAGCGCCGTGTTCATCGTGCCGGGGATCGTGGGCATCCTGCTCACCATCACGATGACGCTCATCACGAGCACCGCCATCGTGCGGGAACGCGAGCGCGGCACGCTGGAGCAGCTTATCGTCACACCGATCGGCAAAAGCAGCCTGATGCTCGGCAAGCTCGTGCCATTCGTGATGGTGGGCTACGTGCAGATGTCGGTCATTCTGCTGCTGGGCGTGACGTTCTTCGACATCCCCGTGCGCGGCAGCCTGCTGTTGCTCTACGGACTGGCGTTGGTATTCATCGTCGCATCGCTCGGCGTGGGGCTGCTCATCAGCACAGTGGCGCGCAGTCAGGCACAGGCAATGCAGCTGGGCTTCTTCTTCATGCTCCCCAACATCCTGCTGAGCGGCTACATCTTTCCGCGCGCGGCGATGCCGGAGCCGGCGCAGTGGCTGGGGTTGCTGCTGCCGCTCACGTACTTCCTCGACATCCTGCGCGGGGTGCTGCTGAAGGGTGTCGGTGTGCGCGATCTGCTGTGGCAGCTGGGGGCGCTGGTGTTGCTGGCGGGGACGTTGTTCACGGTGAGTGTACGGCGGTTCTCGAAGACGCTGGATTGATGCAGGGTCTCGTGAAGGAATCGTTGATCGGTCTCAGGCGATTCCCCTCACCGGCTGCGGCCGGTACGGCGCTTCCAGCATCGCCATCTCCTCCGCGCTCAACACCAGCGATACCGCCCCCAGCGCGTCCTCCAGCTGCTGCGGCTTGGTGGCCCCCACGATCGGCGCCGCTACCTGCGGTTGGCTCAGCAGCCACGCCAGCGCCACTTGCGCCATCGGCACGCCACGCTCGCTTGCGATCGTCCGCACCGCGTCCACGATGGCCCAGTTCACCCGCTCGTCGTACAACCCGTGGCCGTACGTGTCGGTGGCGGCGCGGATGGACGCATCGCGGTCGGTGATGCTCTGCCGTGCGCCGGCCAGGATACCGCGCGCGAGCGGCGACCAGGGCATGAGCCCGATCCCTTCGTTTGCGCACAGCGGGATCATTTCCCGCTCCTCTTCGCGGTACAGCAGGTTGTAATGGTTCTGCATCGTCACGAAGCGCGCCCACCCGTGGCGCTCACTCGCGCTCAGCGCCTTGGCGAATTGCCACGCATAACCGGAACTCGCGCCGATGTACCGCACCTTGCCGCTCCGGACGAGGTGATCGAGGGCGGCCAGCGTCTCCTCGATCGGCACGACGGGGTCGAACCGGTGGATCTGATACAGGTCGATCGTCTCCACCCCCAGGCGCCGCAGGCTCGCTTCGCACCCCTGGATGATGTGCTTGCGCGAGAGTCCGCCCATGTTGGGGCGGTCGGAGAGGGGGAAGAAGACCTTCGTGGCGATCACCAGTTCCTCGGGCCGCCCGTACTCCCGGAGTGCCCGCCCGGTGACCTCTTCGCTCACCCCCAGCGAGTACATGTCGGCCGTATCGAAGAAGTTGATCCCCGCCTCGATGGCCCGGCGGAAGAAGGGACGGGCCGCCTCCTCGTCCAGCACCCAAGGGCGCCAGGCGGAGGCGCCGTAGCTCATGCAGCCGAGGCACAGGCGGGAAACGGACATCCCGGTGGAGCCGAGTGAGGTGTAGCGCATGGAAACCGGGGAGTTGGGGGTAAACGGGCCGAAAACCGGGAGCGACGGGAACCCTTCCCGCGTCTCAACGCTAAGATACAGGTCTCCTTCATCCGAATCTGCTTCGATTCCGCCCATGCTCATCCGCCGACCCGACGACATCCCGAGCTCCGACATCACCCCGGAGTCCGTCTACCAGAACCGCCGCCAGTTCATGGGCGCCGCCGGGGCCCTCGCGCTCGGCACGGTGCTCTCGCCGTCGGCGCTCAAGGCGCTGAGCGATACCGGGCTGGGCGCCCAGGACGACAAGGTGACCCCCGAAGAGGACGCCACCAGCTACAACAACTTCTACGAATTCGGCACCGACAAGGAGGAGCCGAAGGAGCTGGCGAAGGACTTCAAGCCGATGCCCTGGACCGTGCAGGTCGAGGGGCTGGTGAAGAAGCCGCGCCCGTACTCGTACGACGAGCTGGTGGGCAAGCTGAGCGTGGTCGATCGCACGTACCGCATGCGCTGCGTGGAAGCCTGGTCCATGGTGATTCCGTGGCGCGGTGTGATGCTGCGCGACGTGATCAACCGCGTCGAGCCGCTGCCGAGCGCCAAGTTCGTGGAGTTCACCACCCTGTTCGACCCGCGGCGCATGCCGGGGCAGCGCAGCCCGGTGCTGCCATGGCCCTACAAGGAGGGGCTGCGCATGGACGAGGCGATGAACTCGCTCACGCTGCTGGCCACGGGGATGTACGGCAAGTCGCAGCTCCCCAATCAGAACGGCGCGCCGCTGCGCCTCGTGACGCCGTGGAAGTACGGCTTCAAGGGCATCAAGAGCATCGTGAAGATCCGCTTTACCGACAAGATGCCCAACACCACCTGGAACGACGCGAATCCCAGCGAGTACGGGTTCTTCGCCAACGTGAATCCGCAGGTGGATCACCCGCGCTGGAGCCAGGCGAAAGAGCGTCGCATCGGGGAGTTCATCCGCCGGCCGACGCTGATGTTCAACGGCTACGCCGACCAGGTGGCGTCGATGTACAGCGGCATGGATCTGCGTCGCAACTACTGAGCCCGACCGATCCGTTGACCCAGGCCACTGCCGGCGCCGAACGCCTCGTTCGGCGCGCCATCCGTCCGGCCCTGTGGGCGCTCGTGCTGCTCCCCGCGCCCGTGCTCATCGCCCAATTGCTGCTCGATCAGCTGGGCGCCGACCCCATCGACAAGCTCGAACGGCTCACCGGGGAGTGGGCGCTGCGCTTCCTCATCGCCTCGCTGGCCGTAACCCCGCTCATGCGGCTCACCGGCTGGGGATTTATGGTGGCACAGCGCCGGTTCCTCGGTTTGGCGGCCTTCTTCTGGGCCGTCGGCCACTTGAGCGTCTACACGGTGCTCGACTGGTTCTTCGATTGGCAGGAAATCCTCAAGGACGTCACCAAGCATCTGTACATCACGCTCGGCATGGCGGCCTTCCTGATCATGGTGCCGCTGGCGCTCACCTCCACCAAGGCGAGCATCCGCAAGCTGGGTGGTGCCCGGTGGAACAAGCTGCACGCACTGGTCTACCTGTCGGTCATCGCGGCGTGCCTGCACTTCGTGTGGGCGGTGAAGCAGGACATCACCGAACCGCTGATCTACGGCGGTATCGCGGCCCTGCTGCTGGCTTTCCGGGTAGTGTGGCGGCCGGCGCCCCGTACATGATTCCCGCAGCGGCGGGAATCGCAACGAAGGCGCGCTGTGCTGCACGGCGCGTCGTCCGACGCCCGTGACGCCGTGGCCCGATCGGGTAGAGGCCTTCGCGGTCTGTGCCCCGGGATTCGCCCCCCTCGTCGCCGCTGAATGTGCGGCCATGGGTTTGCCGGACGGTGAGGTAACCCCGGCGGGCGTTTCCCTCTCGCTCACGCTCACCGAGCTGTTCCGGCTCAACTGCTGGTCGCGGTGCGCGAGC
>DCZC01000104.1:0-457 GCA_002331565.1 Gemmatimonas sp. UBA2094 | reverse complement strand
CGCGGGTGCCCTGGGCGCGTGTGGTGCATCCCGGCGCGTCGGTACGTCTGCGGGTGACGTGCAAGAAATCCCGCCTCTACCACTCGGATGCGGTGGCCGAGCGCATCGCGCGCGGCATCGTGGGTGCCGTGTCGGGCGCGCAGGTGATCGGTCGGGCGCGCGACGACGAGGACGAGGACGACGGAGAGGCCGTGCCGACGCAGCTCATCGTCGTGCGCTTCGATCACGATCGCTGCACCATCAGCGCCGACAGCTCGGGGCCGTTGCTGCACCGCCGCGGCTGGCGCTTGGCCGTGGCCAAGGCGCCGCTCCGCGAGACGCTCGCCGCTGGGATGCTGGCGGCGCTGCCGTGGCAGGCGGAGGTCCCGCTCGTCGACCCCTTCTGCGGGTCGGGGACCATCGGCATCGAAGCCGCCCTGCGGGCGCGCGACATCGCCCCCGGGTTGTCGCGGGGCTT
>DCZC01000052.1:8318-9469 GCA_002331565.1 Gemmatimonas sp. UBA2094 | reverse complement strand
ATGCTCGGCGCGCGCATAGTCGGCCGTGGCGCGGAAGAGCGGCGCCGACACGGTGTACGGCGCATGCGGCGACACGCCGGTGCGCACCAGCGCTGTGTCGCCGGTGCGCAGCGCGTCCACGCGCTGGCGGAGTCGCGCGATGGCCTCGGCGCACTGCACCGGATCGGGACCGAACACCTCCACATAGCCGATCCCGCGCACACCGAGTTCGCGCATCGCGACGATCGGCAAGGCGGAATCGGTACAGTCGGCGAGCGTGGTGATGCCGTGCCGCAGTGCCTCCACGATCCCGAGACGGGACGCATCCAGCAGGTCGGCGTCGCTCAGCAGGTCACGGCGCACGATGGTGAGCGTGCGCAACCACTCGCGGAAGTCGAGCCCCTCGAGGAAGCCGCGCAGCCCCGTGAGTTCGACATGCGAATGGGCGTTCACCAGCCCCGGCGTGAGGATGACCTCGCCGAGTTCCACGAGCGCGGTGTCTTCGGTGGCGTGGTGCTGGTCGGCCGGCCCCACCCACGCGATGCGCCCCTGCTCCACCAGCACCGCCCCCTCCTCGATGGGCGGTTGCGCGATGGGCAGCACCCAGCGCGCCGTGTAGAGGGTGCGAGCGGACGCGGCCACGCGAGTCAGTCGGGCGGGAGACGGAACGGATTGGTGGTGTCACGCTTCACCACCGCCCGGGCGCTGTCGATGACGAAGGGCGACGGGCCCGCCGCATCGCTACAGGTGCGGGTGGGCTCGTTTCCCTGCACGAAGAACTCTGTCGTGATCGCGCCCGGGCAGCTCGCGTTTGCCAGACGTCCGGTGGCGGCGTCGATCTCGCGCACGACCACGCCGTCAGGACGCGGCCAGTCGGGCGGTTGCGGTTTGCGGCGATACACCTCGGTCATGAATGACGCCCAGGCCGGCGCCGCGAGGTCACCGCCCTGTGCGTTGCTCTTGATCTTCTGCGGCTTGTCGAAGCCCATCCACACACCCGCCACGAGATCGGCGGTATAGCCGATGAACCACACGTCGGCCCCGTCGTTGGTGGTGCCCGTCTTGCCGCCGGCGGGTACGCGGAACCCGCTGCTCCAGATGCGCGCTCCCGTGCCGCGGACCACCACGTCCTTCATCATGCTCACCATCAGCCACGATTCTTCGGGCGACAG
>DCZC01000052.1:0-8002 GCA_002331565.1 Gemmatimonas sp. UBA2094 | reverse complement strand
TCGGCGGACCCGATGAAGACCGACGGATACGGCGGGATGGGTGTGGTGATACCGAATTGCCGGGCCATGGTGATGACCGCATCGGCACCCACCGCGAGACCGGTGCGGATGGCGGCCAGATTGCGCGACTGATAGAGCGCTTTCCGCATGGGCATCGCGCCCTGGAACTTCATGTCGTAGTTCTGCGGCGTCCACACCTCGCCGCTCAACTGATCGAGCAAGATGGGCGAGTCGTCGACGACCTGAGCGGGACCGAACCCTTCGTGTACGGCGGTGGCGTACACGATGGGCTTGAAGGTGGAGCCGGGCTGCCGCAGCGCCTGCGTGGCACGATTGAACTTGCTGTCGCCGAAGTCACGGCCGCCCACCATGGCGCGCACAGCGCCGGTGCGCGGATCGATGGCCACGAAACTGCCCTGCAGATAGGGTGCGTTGGCAGCACCGGTTTCCCCGCCTTCGGCGCTGCGCGCGAGGTACGCTTCGTACGTGAGGTGGGTGTACTTGCCGTGACGGCCCGCCTCGATGGCCTGCAACTGATTCTCGAGCGCACGCTCGGCCGCCGTCTGCATGTCCACGTCGAGGGTGGTGTACACCTTGAACCCTTCGTCGTACAACCGCTTGCCGAAGTGCGCTTCGAGCTCCTGTCGCACCCATTCCACGAAGTAGGGCGCGACGTCGCCCGACTCGGTGCGCTCGGCGAGCTGCAACGGGTAGGCCTTGGCGAGTGACGCGTCTTCGTTGGTGATGGCCCCGGCGCGGCGCATGAGCTCGAGCACCGTGTTGCGGCGCAGAATGGCGCGATCGGCGAAGCGTCGCGGGTTGTAGCGCTCGGGGCCCTTGAGCAGTCCGGCGAGCATGGCGGCCTCGGCCACCGTCACGTCACGGACACTCTTGCCGAAATAGCGCTGCGACGCGGTTTCCACACCATAGGCGCCATTCCCGAGATACACCTGATTGAGATACAGCTCGAGGATCTTGTCTTTGCTGTAGCGACGCTCGATGGCCCGCGCGACGCGCGCTTCCTTGATCTTGCGCAGCAGTGTCTTCTCGCGCGAAATGCGGTCGGGAAACACGTTGCGCGCCAGCTGCATGGTGATGGTGCTGAACCCCTGCGCGTAGCCGCCCGCCTTGATGTTGCGCAGCACCGCCCCGAAGATGCGGAAGTAGTCGATGCCGTCGTGGCGGTAGAAACGCTTGTCCTCGGTGATGACGACGGCATCCCGCACATGCTTGGGGATGTCCTTCAGCTGGGTCAGCGTCCGGCGCTCGAGCCCGAGCTCGGTGATGAAGCGGCCGTCGGCCGCGTACACCTTGGAGGTCTGCCGCGGGACGTACTGTTCGAGCGAGGCGATGGACGGGCAGCGGCCGTCGCGGCAGATGACGGCCCAGGCGCCGGCCACCCCACCGGCCCCGATGGCGCCGCCGAACACGGTCAACACCAGCAGCCACCCCAGCCAGGGGCGTCGCGAAAGAACGGAAGAGAGCGCCATGACAGGGTGGAAGGTACACCCCAGGCGTGGGATCGGTACCGTTGGGCCGGGTGCTTATCTTGGGGTATGTCCGCCATCACCACCCCCGCCGACTCGGCGTCTGCCGACATCGCCGCGCCACTCGCCGAACTCGCTTGGCGCGAGCTCCTCAGCCAGCACACCGAAGGCCTGCCGGCCGCGTTCGCCGCGGGTCAGGTCACGGCCTACGTCGGCTTCGACCCCACCGCATCGAGCCTGCACGTGGGCAACCTCATTCCCATCATGGGGCTGGTGCACCTGCAGCGCGCCGGGCACCGTCCCATCGCGCTCGTGGGTGGCGGCACGGGGATGATCGGTGATCCGAGCGGCCGCAGCAGCGAGCGCAATCTGCAGGATCTCGAGACCATCGGCGCCAACGCGGAGGCGATCCGGCTGCAGCTGGCCAAGTTTCTCGAGTTCGAGGGGCCGAATGCGGCGAAGCTGGTCAACAATGCCGATTGGCTGTGCACCATCTCCCTCATCGAGTTCCTGCGCGACACGGGCAAGCACTTCTCGGTGAATTACATGATGGCCAAGGACTCGGTGAAGAGCCGGCTCGAGAACGGCATCTCGTACACCGAGTTCACCTACATGCTGCTGCAGGCGTTCGACTACCTGGAGCTGCATCGTCGGGAAGGTGTCACGCTGCAGATGGGGGGCAGCGATCAGTGGGGAAACATCACCGCCGGCCTCGAACTCATCCGCAAGGCGCAGGGGAGTGAAGCGCACGCGCTCACGTTCCCGCTCATCACCAATGCCGACGGTACGAAGTTCGGCAAGAGCACCGGAGGCGGCAGCGTGTGGCTCGATCCGCAGCGCACGTCGCCGTACCGGTTCTTCCAGTTCTGGATGGGCGCCGACGACCGCGACGTGTCGCGGTACCTGCGTTTTTATACGCTGCTGTCGCGCGAGGAGATCGAAGCCCTCGACGAATCGGTACGCACCGATGCGGGCAAGCGGGCGGCGCAGCGCGCGTTGGCGTTCGACGTCACGGCGCGCGTACACAGCGTGGAGTCGGCGCGGGTCGCGCAGGAAGTGTCGGCGCTGTTGTTCGAGAAGGCCGATCCGCAGGGGTTGTCCGACGCCGCCCTGTCGGCCCTCCGTAGCGAGATTCCCTTCGCCGAATATGCGCCGCCGGCCGAAGGCGCGCCGGCGGAGGGGATCGACGTGTTGGAGTGTGTCACGCGCCTGGGCATTGCCGCGTCACGCGGGGCGGCGAAGCGTCTGCTCGAGCAGGGCGGCATCAGCGTGAACGGCACCAAGCTTGGCGCGGCCGACAAGGTGGTGGGCGAGGACCGACTGCTGCGCGGTCGTCACCTGCTGATCAAGAAGGGGCAGCGCGAATTCGGGCTCGTGCACGTGCCCTGACGCGAGGGCGGTGCGGGGAACGGGGGAACGGCACCGGTGCCTACCGCTCCAGCACCCCCACCACCGCATCCATCTCCGCCGCCGTGTTGTAGACGTGCGGCGACAGCCTGATCGCGCCTTCCCGCACGGTATGGCTCACGTGTGCCGCCGTGAGGCGCGCGGCCATGGCGTCGAGCGCCGCCGGGACGAATGACACCACCCCGGCGCGGCGCGCGGGCTCGGGCGGCGTGACGAGCCGTACGTCGCGGCGTGACTGTGCCCAGTCGACGATGCGACCGGTAAGCGCCTCGATGTGCGCCGCCACGTTGGCCACCCCCAGCTCGAGCAGCAGCGCGGTGCTCGCGTTCGCGACGGCGAAATCCTGGTAGGCAAGCGTCACCACCTCGAAACGGCGCGCGTCGTCGAAGAAGTCGAATTCGTAGTCGGTGAGGCGCGTATAGTCCGTGCTGCGCTTCATGCACGCCCAGCCCACATCGAACGGTTGCAGCGTCGTGACGAGCTCGCGCCGCACATACACGAAGCCGGTGCCCCACGGCCCCAGCTGCCACTTCTGCGCGCCACTCGCAAAGATGTCCACGGGCAGCGCATGCAGATCGATGGGCCGCACGCCGCATCCCTGAATGCCGTCGACAATGAAGAACACGCCACGGGCTCGGCACGCGTGCCCGATGCGCGCGAGGTCCGCCACGTATCCGCTCGCGAACTGTGTCCAGCTCACCACCACCGCCACCACGTCGTCACGCTGTGCGATGGCCTGCACGAGCGTGTCTTCATCCGGCAGGCCATGCACGCGCGGCACCAGCTCGAGCTCGACGCCGCGCGAACCCAGTGCCTGAAACGGATACACGCAACTGGGGAACTCCCCGTCGAAGGTGAGGATCACTCCCGGACGCAGCGGGAGCGCGCGCGCGGCGAGATTGAGCCCGTACGTGGTGTTGGGCATGAGCGCGATCTCTTCCGCGTCGGCGCCGACCAGGGCCGCGAACTGCGCGCGTGCCGTCGCCGCACTGTCGAGCATGTCCTGAAACGGGAGCGCATGTGGCCGGGCCCGCATGGCACTCCAACGGTCTGCCACATCCACGGCCGCCTGCGGCATCGGGCCCACGGATGCGGCGTTCAGATAGATCGCCGGATCGTCCGCCATCCAGGCGTACTGCGTCGCGCGAAGCGTACGGGTGTCGAGCATGGTGAAGGTCGGGGTCGAGGTCAGGCGGGTGTGGTCGGCTCGATGACCGCGGTGTCCGCGGCCGATGCCGTGGTGTCCGGTTCTACCACCCCAAACCCATCGCCGACGAGCTCCTCCCCGGAGCGCCGGTCGAACTGCATCGCGTACAGGCGGGCGTACGCACCGCCGCGCAGCAGGAGCGCCTCGTGGGTGCCCTCCTCGACGAGACGGCCGCCATCGAGCACGAGGATGCGGTTGGCGTGCTGGATGGTGGCGAGGCGATGCGCGATCACGAACACGGTGCGCCCCTCGAGCAACCGGTCGATGGCTTCCTGCACGAGCCGCTCGCTTTCGACATCGAGCGCCGACGTGGCTTCGTCGAGGATGAGTATGGGCGGATCGGATAGCAGGGCGCGCGCGATGGCGAGACGCTGCCGTTGTCCACCGGACAGCCGCGTGCCACGCTCCCCGAGGTTCGTGTCCCAGCCATCGGGGAGCGCCTCGATGAACGCCAGCGCATTCGCGGCCCGTGCGGCCGACTCGAGCTGCGCGCTGGTGGCGTCGGGGCGACCGAACGCCACGTTCGCCCGCACGGTGTCGTTGAAGAGCACGGTGTCCTGACTCACGATGCCCGTGAGCGCACGGAGCGCGTCGAGCCGGATGTCACGCAGGTCTACACCGTCGAGGGTGATGCGCCCGGATGTGGGGTCGAGGAACCGCGGCAGCAGATCGACCAGCGTGCTCTTGCCGGCCCCACTCGCGCCGACGAGGGCGATCACCTCACCTTTGTGCGCGGTGAAACGCACAGCGCTCAGCGCCGCGGCCCCGCCATCGTACTGGAAGCCCACGTCCTCGAACACGATGTCCCGATCGAACGTGACCTGCGTGCGCGTGCCCTTGTCGGCCACCGTTTCCGCCGTCACGTCGAGGATCTCGAATACCCGCTCGGCGCTGGCGAGCGACTGCTGCGCCGCCGCCGGGGTCTGCGACAGCTGCTTGAGGGGCTGCAGCAGGCGCATGACTTGTACGAGGAACACCAGCAACTCGGCGCCGGTGAGCGTGCCCTCCACGAGCACCAGCTGCGCGCCGTACCACAGAATCACGACCGCCGTGAAGGTACCGAGCGTTTCGGTGATGGGCCCCGACAGCAGGGCGAGACGCCCCACCCGCACGAACCCGCGCGCGAACGCGTTGTTCCTGTCGGTGAACTTCGCCTCCTCGCGCGCTTCCGCACGGTAGGATTTCACCAGACGCACCCCGCTCACCACTTCCTGCACGAGACTGGTCATCTCGCCCTGCTCGTTGCCCAGCCGGCTGTATCCCTTGCGCAGCTTGCGCAGCACCGGCTGGATGGCCCCGATGGTGACCGGGGCAATCACGAGCGCCGCCAGCGACAGACGCCACGACGTCGCGAACATCGCGACGAGGGTGGCAAACAGCTGGGCGCCACTCCACAGCGATCGCGTGACCAGTTCGGTCACGACGATCTTGGCATTGCCCGTGTCGTTGAGCACGCGCGCGATCACCTGCCCCACCTTGTTGCGCGTGAACCACGGCAGCGGAAGACGCAGCAGATGGGCGTACAGCGTGTTGCGCAGATCGCGCACCACGAACTCCTGCAGCTTCACCCCCACCTGACCGGCCAGCCACACCAGCGTGTTCTTGAGCGTCACCGCGGCGATGACGATGAGCAGCACGTTGCGCAGCGATTCCTGGCGCTTGTTCTCGTCGAGCAGGAAGCCGATGGTGGCGTCGAGCACACGGCCGACGGTGCCGCTCTGCGGGAGCAGCGAGTCGGACTTGAAGAACGCGTTGAAGAACGGCACCAGCAGCGCGAACGAAAACACGTCGGCGAACGCGGCGAGCGCATTGAAGAGCACGACGAGGAACAGCTTGCCCGTGTGCGGTCCCACGAAGCGCCACAGCCGTCGCCAGAGCACCGGGCCCGGCGTGCGGTACGATCCGGTGGCCATGATCAGCGTTTGGGCGTGAGCAGTGCCACGGGCAGGATGCACTCCTCGGGGGACACGCCGCCGTGCAGGAACGAGCCACGATACCGGCTCTGGTACTCACGCAGCTTGGTGGGGTACACGAAGAACGTGTCACCGGCCGCCATGAGCGTGTTGTTGCCGGGCCCGCGATGCGGCAGGCGCAGGTCGTCGGGGTTGGCGTAGAGCAACGCCTGTTCGCTGCGTTCGGCGCGAATATCCTCGCCGAACTTGTAGCGGAGATTGGCGGTGGCATCACGCTTCGCAAACACGGTCGCGGGCGTGTTGCAGTGCAACGCCCCGTGATCGCTGGTCACTACCACCGAGATGTTCCGGCGCGAGGCCTCCTTGAGCAGCGTGTGCAGCGCCGACCGCTCGAACCACTGGCGCGTGAGCGCGCGCAGGGCGATTTCATCGCGCGCCACCTCGAACAGGATCATGCTCTCCGACCGGCCGTGCGTAAGCATGTCCACGAAATTGAACACGAACGCATGCACCCCCTCCCCGGCGATCGCCGCGGGGAGATGCCGCTCGAGGTCGTCCGCGTCGGAGGTGGTGGTGATCTTCTGATAGCGGACGGGCGCCTGTACCTGCAGCTCCTCGAGATGCGCGGTGAGCAGTTCCTTCTCGTGCGCATTGAGCGCTTCGTCGTCGCGCTCACCCCACCAGTCGGGAAAGCGCGCCGCAATCTCTCCCGGAAACAGCCCGCTGAACAGCGCATTGCGCGCGTACGGCGTGGCGGTGGGGAGAATCGAGTAGTAGTGCGTGGTCTCGACCTCGAACAGCGAGGCGAGCGACGGTTCGAGCGCGCGCCACTGATCCAGGCGCAGGCAGTCGATGACCACGAAGATCACCTTGCGATCGCGCTGCAGGACCGGGAGGACGAACTCGGTGACGACATCCACCGAGAGGGGGGGGCGGTCGCCATCGAGCTCGCGCAGCCAGCGCGGATACTCGGTGCGCATGAATTCCGTGAAGGCGCGGTGCATGTCCGGGTACAGGCCGCGCAGCGATTCGTGCAGGCCCAGTTCACCGGCGTCCGCGAGATCGACGTCCCACTGTATCAACTCGGCAAACCGGTCGATCCAGCCGCGCCAGTCGAGATTGGCGTAGCGTTCGGCTTCGATGGCCCGGAAGCGTTCCACGAACGCGCGCGCCATGGCCTGCGACCGGATGAGCGGGCCATCGAGAATCTTCGTGATCACCGACAGCACCTGCCGCGGCGTCACGGGCTTCACGAGGTAATCGCGAATGTTCGCGCCGATGGCTTCCTTGAGCGTGGCGTCCTCTTCGCTCTTGGTAACCATCACGACGGGGAGCGCGGGCGCGAGTTCCCGGATGTCGCGATAGGCGTCGAGCCCGCGAGTGCCGGGCATCTGCTCGTCGAGCAGCACGAGGTCGTACGGGTGCCGGCGCAGCAGCTCGAGCGCGTCGTCGGCGTTGAGCGCCGTCTGCACCACATAACCCTTGTCACCCAGCAGGAGCCTGTGGGGCTCGAGGAGATCCGCTTCGTCGTCCACCCACAGGATGGTTTTTGCCGGTTGTCCCATACTGAAAGATACACGGGGTGAGCCCGTCGGATTCAGACCGGCGGGTGGCGGGACGCTCCCCCGGCGCTTGCTCGCCCGTGCTACCTTTCGTTCGTGCTGAGTGAACCCCTTCCCTACGCCCTCGAGGCGCTGCGTTTCCCCTTCCCGGCGCTGGCCTCGCTGGCGGGGCGTCTTCCGCTCGGCGGCGGACGTGAGGTCGCGTTGGCGGCACTGCTGACGGCGCGGCTCGCCCAAGGCGTCTCGGCGAGCGACACGTTGCCTCCCGGCGACCGCGCGGCGCGCGCAGCCGCGGCCAAAGTCTGGCTGGCCTCGCTGGCTTTGCCGGCCTCCACGAGGGTGCCGTTCGCCCGGTGCATCGAGGCGACCACCGGTACACCGCTCCAGGTGGCCGGTGCACTCCGTTCGCTCGTCGCCGCCAGCGGG
>DCZC01000072.1 GCA_002331565.1 Gemmatimonas sp. UBA2094 | reverse complement strand
CTCACCGCTCCGCGCCGACAGCGTTCGCATCGCCATCGGCCTGACCGTGCAGGGACGCCCCACGCCGCTCGACGACGCCGATCGCGTGGCCGCCATCGAACGCGTGCTGCGGCGGGTGCGCCCCGACGTTTTTCTCCCGGCCGTGGCCCCGCCGCTGCCGCGCTGGTTTTTCGCGGGGTCTCCCGACGCCACGTGGTGGCGGCGCATTCTCGCCCGGAGCGCCTGGGAGGTCGAGCGGGTCCGCCCTCGAACGGTGGTCGGATGGAATGCCTCCCGTCTCGACGCCGTCGACAGCGCCGTGTACGAATGGGCCAGCAGCCGCACGTCCCCGGTGGAGCTGCTCGGCGCCACCGTGTATCCGAGCTTCACCGGCCTGCCGGCAGTCGACGCGCGGCTCCGCGCGTTCGATCGGTGGCACCGCAGAGCCGTCGCCGGCGGCGGAGGCGACCAGCGGCATTGGCTGATGAACGTGGGGGGACTGCCTCACGCGCACGGTGACGCCGCACAGACCGCCGCCATTCGCCGCACCCTCGCGTGGGGGTCTCGCCAACCGTGGATCAACGCGGCCATCGTGGGCGAGCCCGCGGACTACGATGGTCGGTTCGGTCTCCGCGCTGCAAACGGCCGCCCCCGTGCCGCGCTCGGCGCCATCGGGCTCGCGGCACGGCGCATGAAGGACGTGCGCGCGACGCCATAACCGAGGTCGACCTCAGCGCTACGGCGTGACGCCGCCCCGCACCACCCCTTCCATTACCCGCGACGGATCGAAACAGCGCTGCGCGAACGCCTGCACATCGACCGCCTGGACGGCCGCCACCCGCGCCGCTTCCTCGTGCCGCTCGTGCAGCCCGTCGCCAAATAGCCACGCGTCGACCATCTCCGACAGGACGGTCGCCCCGCTCTGCTGCGCAATGGCGTGCGTCCCCACGAGATAGCGCGTGGCGCGCTCGAGCTCCTCCGCCGTAGGCGGCGCCTCCACGAACCGCGCGAACTCCGACAGCAGCCCCGCCCGCGCTTCCTCCTCGCGATCGGGGCCGGTGGCGATGTACGCCCCGAACGCCGCACCCGCACGCCGTTCCATCGGGAACGCCTGCACCGTGTAGGCAAGGGATTGCTTGTCGCGCAGCTGCTCGAAGAAACGCCCGCCCAGTCCGCTGGCGATGGACGACAGCACGCGGGCCGCGAAGCGCGCGTCATCGCCACGCGCGGCGCCGGGAAAGAGCATCGCCAGCGCCGTCTGCTGCTTGCTGCGCAGTTCCACGCGCTGCTGAGGCGCGGCGGGCCACTCGTGCATCGGCAGCGGCGGCACCGGCGCGAACTGCATCGCGACAAAGTGCCGCTGCATGAGCCGCGCGACGTCGTCGGGTGTCACGTCGCCCACGACGGCGAGTACCGACGCGCCGCGCACCACCCGTTGCGCATGGAAATCGCGCACATCGTCGGCCGTAAGTGGCCGCAACGACGCTTCGGTGCCCAGCACGCTGCGGGCGTACGGATGCGTCCCGTACGCGGCGAGCGCGGCGAGTCGCAGCGGCCAGCGATACATGTCGTCGCGCGCGCGCGTCACTTCGGCCAGCGCCAGCGTGCGCTCGGTTTCGATTGCCTCGTCCCCGAAGGAGGGCTGCAGCACGACATCGCCGAGCAGTTCGGTGGCGGCCGCCAGATGGCGGACGGGTACCGACATGCTCCACGCCACGCTCTCCAGTCCCGCGCTCACCCCGATGCTGCTACCCAGCTCTTCCGCCGCCTCGGCGATCTGGGCCCCCGAACGGGTCAGGGTCCCCTTGAGCGACGCCTGCAGCGCGAGGCGCACGAGCCCCTCGTGCGCCACGTCGTCGAGCACCGCGCCGCCCTGCTGGAACACGCCCACGTTCACCAGCGGCGCGCCGGGGCGAGGCAACACCAGGACGGGGACCCCCTGCGTGGTGCGATACACGTGTACGTCGTCGTGCCGTTCCACGGGCAGCGTCACGTGTACCGCCGGCGCCGCGATCGCCGGCTGCGCCACCGGTGGTGTGGGCGACGACGGCGACGGCATCACGGCACTGCCGAGCGTGGACGACTCGTCGAGCAGCGCCCGCCACTCGTCGTCGGTCGCCGCGATGGCCGCGCCGCCGTCCGGGCGATACGAGATCATCGCGACCTGTGCGGGATCGAGGTGTATGGCCATCGCCTGCTGCACCCGCGTCGCATCGAGCGTGAGCAGCGCATCGTAGTACTGCGACGCCACGGCGAGCCCACCCTCGGCTTCCCAGCTCGCGAGGTACTGCGCCTGCCCGTCCATGCTTTCGAGGCGACGCAGCCACCGGGCCTCGAGAATGCGCTGCGCCCGCATGATCTCACTGCGGCGGAGTCCGTCCGTCCGCGCCGATTGCACCTCGCGCCACATCGCGCGCATGGCGTCACGGGCAGTGCCGGCCGCGCCTTCCGTGTGCGTCACGAACACGCCCACATCGGCCGATGTGTAGTGCCACGCCGACACGGTGCTCGCCAGCTGCTGCTCACGCACGGCGCGGTACAGGCGCGAGGCACGGCCGGTGCCCAGTGCGATGCCCGCAAGATCGAGGGCCGGCGCATCGGCGTGATCGAGCGACGGCGCACGCCACCCGAACGCCACGTGCTGCTGGGCGATGTCCCCGCTCCATTCGCGACGGCGCAGCCCGGGCGGCTGCACCTCGCGCGGGCCGCGATCACGCGTGGGATACCCGGCCTCGAGGGTGCCGTATCGGGCGAGCACCTCCCGGCGCGCCTCGTCCACGGTCACATCGCCCACGATGCACAAGACGGTGTTGTCGGGACGGTACCAGTGCCGGTAGAACCCCACGAGCTGGTCCCGCGTGAGCGCGCGCAGCCCCGCCTCCTCGCCGATGCGCCAGCGCCGGATGCGATGCCGGTCATGCAGCACGGCGTACAGCGTTTCGATGGCCACGGCGTACGGTGTGTCGCGCTTGCGCTTCGCCTCCTGGATGATCACCTCGAGTTCGCGCGCAAGTTCTGCCGCGTCGATTACGCTGCGCGCGTAGGCATCGAATTGAATCTCCAGCCCCGGGACGAACCCCGACGACGGCAACACGGTGTAGTAGCTCGTGTGGTCGTAGATGGTGTGCGCATTGAGGTAGCCGCCATTGGCCTTCGTCTCGCGCGCGATCTGCCCCACGGCGCGCGTGGGCGTCCCCTTGAAGAACATGTGCTCGAGCACGTGCGCGATGCCGACGATGTCATCGGTCTCGTCGAAGTACCCGGCCTTCACGTGCGTCACGACGGCCACGACGGGCGCCGACGGATCGCGGCGCACGAGCAGCGTGAGACCGTTCGGGAGCACTTCGCGATGGGTGTCGTGATGCAACGCAAGGGCGTCGCTCGGACGGAGCAGCGTGTCGGTCATGCGTGGGGGCGGTGCGTATTCGAGGCTGGCGCTCCGGCGTCGGCGTGCTCGAGCGCCACCTCGACGGCCCCGTCGGGTGTGCTGAATACGAGTCGCGCCGCATCGAGTGCGGCGCGGAGTTCAGGGCCGGAGAATTCAGGTGCAGCAGTCATGGGCATGTGGCAGGGCGTAGGAGGCCTCGGTGCGCAGGGCGGCCCTGGCGTCACCGACCCGAGCGGAAACCGCTCAGCGCACGATGCGCAGCATACCCGCGTCGGCACTCCCCCGGAGGAACGCTTCCGGAGCGTGCGAGGCCACCCGTGTGCCGGTCGCACCGTAGAAACGGCGCGCCTCGAGGGCCATGTATTCGTCGAGGGGACGACCGGCATCGCGCGCGTCGCGCAGCGCCTGCACGATCTCTTCCCAACTGCCTTCGAACACGGTGCCGTCACGCATGATCACGCGATGCGTGGCGGTATCCGCCATCAGCACGTCGGTGGAGGATCCGTCGTGCGTGTTGGCCGGGGCTCCCGCCTGGTCGCCCACCGGCTCGGAATCGCTACCGTGGCCCTCGCCCTGCTGCTGACCGACGAGGCCGGTCAGCAGCGAGCCGAGGGTTTCGAGCTGTCCCTGCGAGGGACCGTCGTCAGCGTCGTCCGCTTCCATCATCGCTTGCTCCACTTCGGCGAGCAGTTCGTCGATGGCATCGGTTTCGCCGGCGAGCTCCACGAGCCGCGCTTCCCACGGCTTCAGTTCGCCGTCGTCGTCCTTGAGCTTGTACACCGACTTCTTGAGTTCGATCAGTCGCCAGATCCCGAGCTCGTCCCAGTGATCTGCCGGAGACGTCTTTTCGAACTCCAGCAGCGACTCGTCGAGGTCGCCCGCATCGTACAGCAGGTTGGCGAGGTACACGCGTGCCTCGGCGAACTGCGGCTCCACCGTGAGGGCGCGGCGCAGGGCGGCCATGGCCTCGATCTCGTTGCCCAGCCGGTGCTGCGCGTAGCCAATGCAGGCCACGGCCTCAGCCGAGTCTTCGGCGTGCTGGACGGCCCGCTCGAAGTAGGCGAGCGAGTGCTCCACGTAGCCTTCACGGAAGAGCGCGCGACCGATCTGCAGCATGAGCTCGACGTCGTCTGAGTAACCGAGCTCGATGGTGCGCTCGTAGGCCCGCAGGCCCGCCTCGACCTGTCCGAACTTGAGCAACACCTCGCCGAGGCCGGCGAGTGCGTCCTCGTGTTCCGGGTCGAGCGTGAGGGCCTCCTCGAAGCTGCGGCGAGCCCACATGAATTCGTCACGAGCGAGACGCGCGTACCCGGCGCCGACGTGCAGCTCCACCGCCGACGGGTACAGGGTGAGTCCTTCACGCAGCAACGCGAGCGCCTCATCGTAGCGCGCCTCGTTGTAGAGGGCGTGGGCGCGCTCGTCGTATTCCTCGGAACTCAGGAACGGGTTGGTCATTGCGAGACTGGCCTCCGGATCGAGCGGGTTACCGGATAGTACCGTGATCGACGGCTTTCGTTCAACGCTGGACCGACATTTCGTGCGACACCAGAGCTGGCGAGGCCCACCGCCGCAGACGGTGGGGTGGAGGGGAGGGTCAGGAGTGCAGCGCGGCGGCGATCTGCCCGGCGAGACGGGCGTTGTTTTCGAGCAACGCAAGATTGGCCTGCACCGAGCGTCCCCCGGTACGCTGCTGGATGTCGGCCAGGAGGAACGGAGTGACGGCCGCCCCGCGAATGCCGGCCGCGCGCGCGGCCTCCAGGGCAGCCACCGTGGCCCGTTCCACGATGTCCACCGGCACGGCGTGGTCGGCCGGCGGCGGTTGCACGATCAGCATGGCACTGGTCCGCCCGAGCGCGCGATGCGCCTGCCAGGCCCGCGCAATCGCCTGTGGCGAATCGAGTCGGGCGGTGAGACGCAGGCCGGTGGTGACGGAAAAGAATCCAGGCAACTCGTCGGTGCCGTAGCCCACGACCGGCACGCCGAGGGTTTCCAGTCGCTCGAGCGTGGCCGGGAGATCGAGAATGGACTTGGCGCCCGCACAGGTCACGATGACCGGGGTGCGGGCGAGTTCCACGAGATCAGCCGACTCGTCGAACGGCGCGTCGCGGTGGACGCCACCGATGCCGCCCGTGGCGAATACCTCGATGCCGCCGAGTGTGCACATGGCAAGCGTGGCGGCAACGGTGGTGGCGCCGTCGGCGCTGTCGGCCATCGCGATACCGAGGTCGCGGGCCGACACCTTGCGCACGCCGTCGCGGGCGAGAAATCGCTCGAGCGCCTCGGACTCGAGGCCGAACCAAGGCTCACCGCGGACAATGGCGGTGACGGCGGGCGTGGCCCCGGCCGCTTGGACCGCACGCATCATGCGGTCGGCCGCTTCACGATTGTGGGGTGGCAGCAACCCCTGCGCCAGCACCGAACTTTCGAGGGCGACGACAGCGCCGCCGCGCTCGAGCGCGGCCGCCACGACTGCGGTACTGCGAGGGCGCAGTGGGACAGGACTCACAAAGGCCATACTACAGCGCGGGGCACACCGGGGCAACAGCACCCCCACATGTACACCGCGCATGCTGCATCACGTCAAACCTGGCCCGCCTTCGGCTTCCGGCTCTCGAGCCACGCGTACAGGACCGGCAGGACGAACAGGGTGAGCACCGTGCTCGTCACGAGCCCACCGATCACCACGCTGGCCAGCGGACGCTGCACTTCGCTGCCCGGACTGGTGCTGAGCGCCATGGGGATGAAGCCGAGACTCGCGACGAGCGCCGTCATGAGTACGGGGCGCAGACGATCCGCCGCCCCGCGCTCCACCCGCGCGTCCACCGTCTCCTCCTCACCGTCGTGCGCGTGCCGCATGTGGTTGAGGTGCTCCACCATTACCACGCCGTTGAGTACGGCAATACCGAAGAGGGCGATGAACCCGATGCTCGCCGAGAGGCTGAGGTTCAGCTGGCGCAACCACAGGGCTGCGATGCCGCCCACGAGCGCGAACGGCACGTTGGACAACACGAGCACCGCCTGGCTCAATGAGCGGAATGACAGGTAGAGCAGCCCGAAAATGAGCGCCAGCGCGAGCGGCACCACCACCGTGAGCCGGCTCATCGCGCGCTGCTGATTCTCGTACTGCCCGCCCCACTCGAGGAACACCCCGGCCGGCAGCGACACGTCGCGCGCGATGCGGGCACGCACGTCGCGTACGAAGCTACCGAGGTCACGGCCACGCACGTTGCTCAGCACGAGTGAGCGCCGCTGCGCATCTTCGTGGCCGATGAGTTCCGGTCCGGTGGTGCTCTGCACGTCGGCGACGGCCGTGAGCGGTAGCAATTCCCCGCCCGGCGCGCGAATCGTGAGCCGACCCACGGCGTCGGCATCGGCGCGGTACGCCTCCGGTGTACGCACCACGATGTCGATGCGACGGAAGCCGTCGATGAGCTCGGCGGCCTTCTGCGAGCCCATGGCAAGGTCGATGGCGTCACGCACGTCGGCGACCGACAGCCCGTACTGCGCGAGCGCTTCGCGACGGACCTGCATGCGCACCTGCCCGCTGCCTTCGGCCACTTCCACGGCCACGTCAGCGTTGCCGGGTACGGTGGCGATCACCCGACGGATCTTCTCGGCGATCGCCTGGTTCTGCTCGAGATCGGGGCCCACCACCTTCACACCGAGGTCCGTCTTGATGCCGCTCTCGGCTTCGTCGAGGCGCATGGCGAGCGGCTGCGTGAACGACACCTCGAGTCCCGGGACCACCCGCAGCGCCGAATCGAACTTGGTGACCAGTTCCTCGGAGCTCGTCGCGCTGGTCCACTCGTCGTGCGGCTTGAGGATCACGTACATGTCGCCTTCGAAAAGCCCCATCGCCTCGGTGGCGAGGTCGGGGCGGCCTTCCTTCGTGACCGTGGTGATCACCTCGGGGAACTGCTTCACGATCTGCTCGGCCGCCAGCGACAGTCGCGTCGCGTCGGCCACGTCCACGCTGGGCATGCGCCGCGTGGTGATGAGTATGGACCCTTCGTCGAGCTTGGGCATGAACTCGGTGCCGATGTGCAGCACCGACCACACCGAGACCACGACCAGCACGGCGCTCGTGGCCAGCACCGGCCGCGGCGCATGCAACACGCGGCCCAGCACGCGGCGATAGGCCGCCGTGAGCTTCACCATCCACAGGGCCGGCTCGCCGTGTCCCTCACGCAGCGCCCAGCTGGACACCGCCGGCACGTAGGTGAGCGCCAGGAACAGCGAACCGAGCACGGCACACACCACCGTGAAGGCCATCGGCTTGAACATGCGCCCTTCCATCCCGTCGAGCGTGAAGATCGGGATGTACACGGCCACGATGATGGCGATGCCGAACAGGATGGGACGCCCCACTTCCACCGCCGCTCTTTCGAACAGCGTCTGCTTGTGCATGTCCCGGTGGGCTTCCATGCGCCTGATGAAGCCCTCCACCATCACCACCGAGGCGTCCACGATGAGTCCGAAATCGAGGGCGCCGAGGCTCATGAGGTTGGCGCTGTATCCGAAGAGCGCCATGCCGATGAAGGCCATGAGCATGGAGATGGGGATCACCGACGCCACGATGAGCGCCGCGCGCACGTTCCGCAGGAAGAGGAACAGCACCGCGATGACGAGCAGGCCGCCTTCGATGAGATTCTTGACGATGGTGTTGGTCGTGCGCGCCACGAGCTCGGTCTGATCGTAGAACGGCACCACTTTCACGTGAGCGGGCAACGCCTGCTTGATCTCCTCCATGCGTGCCCGCACATCCTCGATGACGCGGCGGGAGTCGGCGCCCTTGAGCTTCAGTACCATACCGCTCACCACTTCGCCCTCGCCGTCCTTGGTGACGGCGCCGTTGCGCGGCAACGCCCCCAGCTTCACCGTCGCCACGTCGCCCACGCGCACCGGCGCGCCGCGGTGGGAGCCGATGACCACGCGTTCCACCTCGGCGGCGTTCTCCACGCGACCGAGCCCGCGCAACGTGTAGCGCTCACCACCCTGCTCGAGATAGCTGCCGCCGAACGCGAGCGTGTTTTTCGCGAGCGCCTCGTGCACGTCCACCACGGTGTGCTGGTAGCCGGCGAGCCGCACCGGATCCACGATCACTTCCACCCGTTCGGTCAGCCCGCCCCACGAATTCACCTCACTCACACCCGGCACGGTGCGCAGGCGCGGGCGCACCACGTAATCGTGCAGCGTCTTGAGGTCGGTCAGCGACAGCGAATCGCTGGTGAGCACGTACTGGTACAGCTCACCCATGGGCGTGGAGACCGGCCCCAGCGCCGGCTCGATGCCGGCCGGCAGCGCGCCCTTCGCATCGCTCAACCGTTGCTGCACCAGCTGCCGCGCGAAGTACACGTCCACGTTGTCGGGGAACGGCACCACCACCAACGACAACCCGAATTTGGACACCGAGCGCACACCTTCGGCGCCGGGCACTCCCATCAGCCCCGACTCGATGGGGTACGTGACGAGTCGCTCCACCTCTTCCGGCGCCATCCCCGGCGCCACGGTGATCACTTCGACCCGCGTACCGGTGAGATCGGGAAACGCGTCGAAGGGGATGTGCTGCAACGCATACAGACCGGCGGCCATGATCGCGAGCGTGAGCCCGATGATCGTGCCACGCCGTCTGAGCGCAAAGTGAATGAGGGCGTTCATGACCTACTCTCCGCCGCCACTACGCCGCTTGAGCAGTTCGGCCTTGGCGATGGCGGCCCCGCGCACCACGACGGCGTTGCCGGCGTCGAGCCCGGCCAGCACTTCCACTTTCTCCACGGAGCGCCGCCCCACGCGCACTCTGGTGGCCTTCACCTGCATCCCCGCACCGCGTGGCTCGGTCACGAACACCACGGTGTCCCCTTCGAGCGCCTGCACGGCGGCGGCCGGCACCACGAGCGCCGCAGTGGTGCCCTTGCCGCTGATGTTGGCCTGCACGAACGTCTCGGCGCGGCCGGCCGGCTTGCCCTTGAGCTGTGCGATGATCTGCACGGTGCGGGTGAGCGTGTCCACGGTGGGAGCCACCCGTATCACCGTGGCATCGAAGAACCGGTCGGGGTGGTCGGTGAGGGCGTAGCGCACCGTTGCGCCCACGTCGATCCCCGTCGACTGCTGTTCGGGCACATGCATCTCGAGTTGCAGGCGGTCGGGGTTGCCGACGGTCAGGAGCGGCGTACCGGGAAGTACCACCGTTCCCGGCTGCGCCTCCCGCCCGGTCACCACGCCGCCGATGGGCGTGCGGATGATGACATCGTGTTCGTCGGCCCCTGCGGGCAGCGGGCCCATGCCGGCCAGGTGCTCCACCAGTGCTTCGGCCCGGTCGCGCTCGGCGACCGCCTGTTCGTGGGTGGATTCCGCCACACGCCGCGCCACCTGCGCCCGTTCGAGGTCGGCGCGGGACATGGCCTTGTTGTCGAACAGGCGTTGCGCGCGTTCGGCGGCCGTCGCGGCGAGATCACGCTCGGCCTGCATGGCCGTGACGCGCGCAGTGCTCGACCGGAGGGCGCTGCGGGCGTCCATGATCTCATGGCTGTGCACCATGACGAGCGCCTGTCCGGCGGCGACGCGGTCACCGACGCGCACGGTCACGTGGGTGATGCGACCTTCGGTGATGGAGCCGATGGTCTCGAGGGCATTGGGATCGAGCTCGAGACGCCCCGGCACCGTGAGGGTCGCCTGCCACGGCAGGGTGCGCGCCGTGTCCACCGTGAAGCCGGCAATCTTCACGGCGTCGGCCGAGAGCGTCGCGGTATCCAACGAGGCGACGGCCCCGGCCGGCGGTACAGCGGCGTCGCCGGCCGAATCACCGGAACCGCCGCACGCGGCGAGGGACAGCCCCGCGGTGCCGACGAGGAGACGCAGCGACGGGCGCGAAACGAGTGCGGAGAGAACGGGCATGGTGGTCATTCGCCGGAAGGAGTCGGAGCGAGTACGGGCAGGTCGAGCGGACTCTCGCCATCGAGCCGCGCTCCGAGGGTACGTTCGAGTTCGAGACGGGCGAGCCACGCATCGGCGGCCCAGCGCAGGTGCTGCTGCATGGCGTCGGCCGCGGCACGCTCGGCATCCAGCAGTTCGGTGAGCGTGGTGTGACCCTCGCGATACGACAGGCGCGCGATGCGGGCGACCTCGCGGCCGCGCGCGCCGA
>DCZC01000044.1 GCA_002331565.1 Gemmatimonas sp. UBA2094 | reverse complement strand
CCCACGGCTGCCGGCTGCGCGAGCACTGAGGACGCCGGTGCGACGGCGGCGAGGGAGGCGAGGGCAGCGGCGGTGACCGTCCGCAGCGACGCGCGCGCGGGGACACCGCACGCAGAGGGAGAATTCGGCATGCCTCAAGTTGCGCCCCCCTGTCGCATCCCGGAAGCGTACGACCTTGGGCGCGACCGGCGGCCGGTGCCGCTGCGCTTTCGTCGAGGCCGGGATGCGGACAGCTTTCCGTCATGACTGCGTACCCGCTCACTGACGTCACCCTCGTGCTCGGCCCGCCACTGCACGATTCGCCGGCATTTCGTGACTTCCAGCAGCTGGCCGCAGACGGGCGTGGCATGGCCGATCATCCGTGGGTGTCGCACGAACAGGAGGCCGTGAACAGCCTCACCATTCGCGATGGGACGGTGGCCACGCACACGCTGCTCGAGACCATCGTCGGCGGCGTACTCGGCGTCGCCGTCATCATCGCCGATCTGGAACGGCAGTGGGTGCGGCATGCGGACGGTGGTTTGTATGCCGCCATCACGTTCAGCTCCGAAGATGTGCGCCCGCGCGCGGCGGGGCGCGCGCTGCACGAGGCGGGCGCCATAGAGGCGCTGAACGCCGTGGGGGCCTCGCTGTCCTCGCTCGATGGCCGCGCATGGTTGGCATGGAGCAGCCGCACGGTGACCGATACGCCCGATGACGAGCAGACGATGCGCATCACACGTCTCATGGGCACCATCGCCGGTGTCCTGTTCGATGGGCCCGACGCGCGTGACGTGACGCAAAGGCCGACCGAAGTCGCGGAGGTTGACGTCACGGGAGACCTGCTGCGCGCGATCGCCCTCGGCTGTCGTCACGCCGAGGACGGCGGCATCTCGCTGGTCGCGGAGCTCCGCTGGTTACGTCATCGCGATCCACTGCGCGTGGAATGGCACCATGTGCACATGGATGCCTTCTTTCTCGCGGCGCTCCCGGCCGAGCAGCTCGAGGCCACCCTCGCCACCGGGGCACCCGGCGCGCTCGCCTTCTTGTACGTCGGCCGTGATCGTACCGACCGGCTCAAGGCCGACCCGTTCATCACGCCGCGGTTTCATCGCGAACTCGCCGTGCGCAGTTATCTCACGGCCTACGCCCTGCAGCGACTCGCACCACAGGCGTCACGACGGCTGCTGAGCGCCATGCGGCTCACGCCGTACTGAGCGCAGCACCGGGCCGGTCGCCGCAGGAATCGCGTCGTCGCCCCGGCGCGTGGCGTGCGGTAGTTTCCCGCATGGATCAATTCACCCCACTCCGCGCGGTGTATCCGCGCCCCGTCTTTGCCATGCTGGCCGGTGCCTGCCTCACGCTGGGCGCCTGCGCCTCCGATACCCGCCGCACCGCCGATTCCGCGGCGACCGTCGCGCCGGCCGATACGGTGCCGTCGACTGAGGGCATGGTCGAGGTGCCGGGAGGGCGGGTGTGGTACCGCAAACTCGGCAACGGTCCCGGTACGCCGCTCATCGCGCTGCACGGCGGCCCCGGCGGCACGGCGTGTCGCTTCGAGGTGCTTGCGCCGCTCGCCCGCGAACGGCCGGTGATCTTCTACGATCAGCTGGGGTCGGGGAAGTCCGATCACCCCGCCGATACGTCACTGTGGCGGGTGGATCGGTTCGTGGCCGAGCTGAGCGCCGTGCGCAAGGCGCTGGGGCTTACGCGTGTGCATCTGCTGGGGCATTCGTGGGGCGGCGCGCTCGCGGCCGAATACATGGCGGCGGCAAAGCCCGAGGGCGTGGAGAGCGTGATCTTCAGCAGCCCGCTCATCGACACGCCGCGCTGGATCGCCGACGCCGATTCGCTGCGCGCACAGCTGCCCGTGGCGATTCGCCAGGTGCTCGATGAAGAAGAGAAGAAGGGCACGCTCGACTCGCCGGCCTACATGGCGGCGACCGATTCGTTCTACGCGCGACACGTGCGGCGCCTGCCCGTGGCGGATGAACCCCGGTGTGCGGGCGTGGCGTCGAACGACACCATCTACCGGCAGATGTGGGGGCCCACGGAGTTCCTGAGCACGGGCAGTCTGCGTACGTGGACACGCGCGGCCGACCTCAAGAACATCACGCAGCCCACGCTCTTCATCGCGGGTGAGTTCGACGAGGCGCGGCCGCGTACGCTCGACGAATTCCGGAGCACGATGCGTGATGCACAGTTGGTCGTGATCTCCGGTGCGGCGCACGCGGCGATGCGCGAGAAGCCGGCCGAGTACATCGAGGCCGTGCGTGCGTTCCTCGCGCGCGTGGAACAGCCGGCGGGCAGGTGAGCGTACCGATTCCTCCGGCCGCTCTCACCCGGCTGACCCTGCCGGCCTTGGTGGCGCAGTGGGCGCGCATGGTGGACTATCTGGCGCGGCACCCGGTGAGCGCCGACGAATTCGTGGCCGACGTGCTGGTGCGTCACGAGATCGCGCAGCGGTTGCGGGCGAAGCCCACTACGCTGGAGACGCGGGAGATGCTGGCGGAGATCGACGAACAGTTCCGGGTGATCACCGAGGAGTCGGCGGGGTGCGTGGCCGGCGCACCGCGGGCCGCGGCCGAGGCGTGGAGCGCCGGGCGGGAGTGGTATTTCTGGCGGGCGCGCCGGGCGGGCTGATCACAAACCTGCTCTTTGGGGATCTGGCGGACCCATTGTGAAACTTTTCACAAGTGGCCAGCGTATGCGTTGGTAGACCCGCACCGGAGACCGGCATGCCACACCGAACGCACACCACATCCCCTGATTCGCACGCCTCGGATGGACTGGTGAGCGCCATCCGGCCGGCCAGTTCGCTGACCGCGACGGCCACGCACGCTACCGACCCGCGACCGCATGTGGTCATCGTGGGCGGCGGCTTCGCCGGGCTCTCGGCTGCCAAAGCCCTCGCCGACGCGCCCGTGCGCATCACGCTGCTCGATCGCACCAATCATCACCTCTTCCAGCCGTTGCTCTATCAGGTGGCCACGGCGGTGCTCAATCCGGCCGACATCAGCGTGCCCATCCGCTGGCTGTTGCGCAAACAACGCAATGCCACGGTCGTCATGGCCGATGTCGACCGCATCGATCCGCACGGCAAAACCGTGTCGCTCGATAGCGGCACTGTGCTGTTGTCGTACGATTTTCTGGTGATGGCTGCGGGCGCGCGCCACGCCTACTTCGGACATCCGGAATGGGAGCAGCACGCGCCGGGTCTCAAGAGCCTCGAGGACGCGCTCGAGATGCGTCGCCGGTTCCTCCTCTCCTTTGAGGCGGCCGAACGCGCCAGCGCGGCGGGCGAGCGCGACGCGCTCCTCACGTTCGTCATCGTGGGCGGCGGGCCCACGGGCGTGGAACTCGCCGGTATGATTCCCGAGGTCACGCACCACGCGCTCAACGGCGAATTCCGTCGCATTGACCCGCGCAAGGCGCGCGTGCTCCTGCTCGAGGGCGGGCCACGCATCCTGCCCGCGTTTCCCGAGGAACTCTCGGCGCGCGCCCAGCGCGATCTCGAGTCGCTCGGTGTCGAGATACGCACCAACTGCATCGTCACCCACGTGGACAGCGACGGGGTTGTGGCCGGCGGCGAGCGCATCGACGCCCACACGGTGTTCTGGGGCGCCGGCAATCAGGCGTCGCCGCTCGCCCGTCAACTCGGTGCGCCAACCGATCGCGCGGGACGCGTGGTCGTGAACCCCGATCTCAGCGTGCCGGGGCATCCCGAGATCTTCTGCGCCGGCGACATCGTTGCCACGACGACACCGAGCGGGACACCGGTTCCCGCCGTGGCCCCGGCTGCCAATCAGATGGGGACACTGGTCGGTCGCAACATCGCCGCGCGCGTCGCCGGCCGCGACAGCGCGAGCTTCCGGTATCTCAACAAGGGTGACCTTGCCACGATCGGGCGACACAAGGCCGTGGCGGTCATTGCCGGCCAGCAGCTCCATGGCCTGTTCGCGTGGCTCACCTGGCTTTTCGTGCACATCCTCTACCTCGTGGGTGTGCGCAACCGCGTGACGGTGTTCGTGCAGTGGGGCTATCAATACCTCACCTTCCAGCGCGGCGTGCGGCTCATCACCGGTACGACCGTGCATCGGCTGCTCAAGGCCAGCAAAGCCGCGCACGAGAAGCGACGGGTCGCGTAGCCCTGCTCGGCAAGCGCATCGTCAACGCCTAAATTGCGGGGATGATGACACTCGAGCAGGCCAACGCCCGCGCACAGGGATTCTTTCCGGGGTATCTCGGCATCGTCTTCACGGCCATCGGCCACGGGGAGATCGAAGCCGAGTGTGCGGTGCAAAAAGATCTCATGGCACCGAACGGTTTTCTGCACGCCGGCGCCGTCGTGACGCTCGCCGATTCGTGTGCCGGCTTCGGTTGCATGTCGATGCTTCCGGATGGCGCCGACGGCTTCACCACCGTCGAGCTCAAAACGAATCATCTCGGTACCGCGCGCGATGGCACGATCACTTGCCACGCGCGCGTGGTGCACACCGGGCGCACCACACAGGTCTGGGATGCCGAGGTGAAGCATCGCGAGAGCGGGCGTACGCTCGCGCTGTTCCGCTGTACGCAGATGATTCTCTATCCGCGCGCCACCTCGACGCAGGCGTGAGTGGGTCGGTGCGCCCCGAGGGAGCATTGGGGAACAGGGGGATCACCCGTTCTCCGGGGGCTGCCGCTACCAGCTACAGCTGCCCCAGCCACGACAGCTTCACGATGAGCGAACGCGCCATCGGTGAGGCGCCGTTCATTACCGCCTGGCGATCGTTGTACACCACGTACAGGTATGACAGCGGGAGGAACTCCCAGCTGAAGCGCGCATTGAGCGACGCGCGCTGCAGAGCGGTGTTGTACTGATAGAACGCGCTCCACTGCACCCGCGGGTTGAGGAATACTCGCAATTCCGGTCCCGCGAGATGTGTTGTGAAACTCGAATCGCGCGTGCCGATGCTGCGCAACCGGTTCACTTCGTAGGTGGCACGCACCGAGAGGTAGGGGCTCGGCGACCAGCGACCGCTCACCTCCGCCCGGTCGAGTGACCCGTCGAAGAACGCACCCGATGTGGTCGTGAGGATGGCCGCCAACGGGGCGCTCTGGTCGGTTTTTACCGTCACGCCCGCCCGCACGTAGTCGTACGAGCCCGGCGCGATGGACACCGAGGGGAACAGCGGCACCGACAGCGTCGGTCGCTGCGTGTTGTGTTCGAGCGCCGGCGTGATGCTCGCCCCGTTGCGGAACAGCAGCTCGCCGGTGTAGGTGACGTTGGACTCCTGCACGCGCCCCGACTTGGGGTCGTTGAAGACGATGCCGTTCGGACCGTGACGCAGCCACACCATCGACGCGGGCAACCAGCGCGGCTGCATCGTCCAGCTGGCGAAAGGGTTGGTCATCACCACGTCGGGGCGCGACACGAAGCCCATCTGCGGGTTGTAATCCTTGGTCACGACCGCGCCCAGCACGCCGACAAGCGTCGTGTTGGTGTTGCGCGAAATGCCGTACGTCCCGGCGAGACCGGTGCGCCCGTTCTCGTTGGAGGCCGATACCATGCCGGTGAACTGCACCAGTTCGCCCAGTCGTGCGAGCGCGTCCATGGCCACCACCACATTGCGGCGCGACTGCATGGAGAGATCGGCGCCCATCGCGTCGCCGTCACGCAGCGCAGCGGTGGCGCCGATGCGCGTGGCTCGGCCGAAGAAGCGGCTGCCGCGGACGATGCCGAACGTGGTGCCACCCTGCGCGCCCGTGGCGGCCT
>DCZC01000129.1:10499-11623 GCA_002331565.1 Gemmatimonas sp. UBA2094 | reverse complement strand
CGCGCGGCATCGGCCGCGCGGTGGCTGGCGCCCTCGCTTCGGCGGGGGCGCGCGTGTTTCTGCTCGCCCGTTCGGCCGGGACATTGGAGCAGCTCGCGGCGGAGCTCGGTGATGGGGCCGTTGCCGTTCCCTGCGATGTCACCGATGCCACTGCGCTCGGGCGGGCCATGACGGCCGTGCTCACTGCGGCGGATGGGGCGGTGGATATCCTCGTGAACAACGCGGGCGTGTTTCCCCTCGCACCGGTTGCCGAAACGTCGCCGGCGTCGTTCGAGCAGACGCTGCAGGCCAATCTCGCCGCCCCGTTTCGCGTACTGCATGCGGTATTGCCCGGCATGCGAGCGCGGCAGCGTGGGCACGTGGTGACCATCGGCTCGGTGGCCGACCGCCGCATTTTCGGTGGCAACGGGGCCTACTCGGCGAGCAAGTTCGGCGCACGTGCGCTGCACGAGGTGCTGCGCGAGGAGTGCGCCGGCACCGGGGTGCGCACGTCGCTCGTCTCGCCGGCCGCTACCGATACGCCCATCTGGGATCCCGTCGACCCGGACAACACGCCGGGCTTCCCGCCGCGCGCGAGCATGCTGCGCGCCGAGGATGTGGCCGACGCCGTGCTGTGGGCCGTAACCAGGCCCGCGCACGTGAACGTGGACGAACTGAGGATCAGTCGGGCGTAGGACGACGGGCTATACTCCGTCCATGCTCCGCGATCTGCTCGACTCGCTCCGCTGCCCGCGCGCCCATGCGGAATCGTGGCTGGTGGCCATGGTCCATCGGGCCGACGGACCGTTCCTCATCGACGCGGATCTGGCCTGTCCCGTGTGCGGGGCGGAGTTCCGCATCATCGACGGTACGGCACAGTTCGATGCCGCCGAGCCCGGCGTGCGCGATGAGGCGCTGGATGCAACGCGAACCGCGGCACTCCTTGGCCTGTCCGAGGGCCATCTGCCCGTACTGCTCTCGGGGCGGTACGCCGGTACCGGAGCCGCGCTCGGCGAACTCGTGTCGCTGCCACAGGTCTGGCTCAACCCGTCCGGCGGCCTGCCGGCACCGGCGGTCCCGCGCAGTGCACTCGTGGTGCGCGAACGCCTGCCACTCGGCGTGGAGACGCTCGCGGCCGCGGCTGT
>DCZC01000129.1:9742-10302 GCA_002331565.1 Gemmatimonas sp. UBA2094 | reverse complement strand
TACTCGGCGTGGAGACGCTCGCGTCCGCGGCTGTGGACGCCGCGCATGCGAGCCGCGTGATGCTGGAAAGCATCGTGCGTGCGGTGCGCCTGGGCGGCCGCGTGCTCGCGCCGGCCACCGTCCCGATACCGGACGGGCTCAGGGAACTCGCGCGGGACGACGAGGAATGGGTGGCGGAGGTGACGGTGCGGGCGAGCGGGCTGGTGGAGCTGCGTCGGCGGGCCGAGTGAGCCCCCGTCAGTCCGCGCCCACGTACAACTCGTCGATCTGCGCCTTGTAGGTCCGGTCGATCACGCGGCGCTTGACCTTGAGCGTGGGCGTGAGCTCACCGCGTTCGATGCTGAAGTCGTGCTCGATCAACTTCACTTTCTTCGGCATCTCGAAGCTCGCGAGCCCCTTCAGCTGCTCCTTCACTTCNNTCCATCTTCGCCTGCACCGTCGGCATCGCCATCAACTCGGCGCGCGAGGTCCAGACGATCTGCTTGTGCGCCGCCCACTTCTCCAGCTGATCCCAGTCGGGGACGATCAGCACCACGGGGAACTTGCGCTTGTCGCCGATC
>DCZC01000129.1:9433-9564 GCA_002331565.1 Gemmatimonas sp. UBA2094 | reverse complement strand
GGGGAACTTGCGCTTGTCGCCGATCATCACCGCCTGCGAGACATACTTGTTGGTCTTGAGCATGTTCTCGATCGGCTGCGGGGCGATGTTCTTGCCACCCGCCGTCACGATGATGTCCTTCTTGCGATCGG
>DCZC01000129.1:7627-9210 GCA_002331565.1 Gemmatimonas sp. UBA2094 | reverse complement strand
CCGATGTCGCCGGTGTGGAACCAGCCGTCCGCGGTGATCGTGTCCTTCGTGGCCTGCTCGTTGTTGTAGTAGCCACGCATCACGTGCGGCCCCCGCGTGAGGATCTCGCCGTCCTTCGCGATACGCACTTCCACCCCGGCGATCGGCTTGCCCACGCTGCCGAGCCGATAGTCCGTGAGGTTGTTCGCGGAGATGACCGGCGACGTTTCCGTGAGCCCGTATCCCTCGAGAATGATGAGCCCGGCCGAGTAGAAGAACTTGGCGATCTCGGGCGCGAGCGGCGCGCCTCCCGAGATGAAATAGCGGATGTTGCCGCCTGTCCGTTCGCGCAGTTTCGAGAACACCAGCGTGTCGGCGATGCGATACTGCACGCCGAGCAGGCCGCGCGGCTCGTGCCCCGCGAGTTTCTCGGTGGCCCAGCGATCGCCCACACCCTTGGCCCAGAAGAAGATTCGGGTCTTGAGCCCGCCGGAGGAGAGTGCGTTGTCGAGCACGCGCGCGTAGATCTTTTCGTACAGGCGGGGCACGCTCATCATCAGCGACGGCTTCACTTCGCTCATGTTCACCGGCACCGTGTCCACCGACTCGGCGTAGGCGATGCGCACGCCGTTGGTGAACAGGAAATAGTCACCCGTGCGCTCGAAGATGTGGCTGAGCGGGAGAAAGCTGAGCGCGGTGTCGGCGGTGCTCACCGGCATCGTCGCCCGCGTGGCCTGCAGGTTCGAGTGCAGGTTGTCCTGCGTGAGCATCACGCCCTTCGGATTGCCCGTCGTCCCCGAGGTGTAAATCAGCGTGACGAGTTGGTCGGGACCGACCTCGAGCGCGGCCTGCTTGAACGTCGTGGACCGCTCCGGCGAATCGTCCTGTGCCCCCAGCGCTTCGACGTCGGCGAGCGTGAGATCGCACCCGTCATCCTTGGTGGCGGCGAAACCGATGATCCATTGCAGTCCGGGCACATCGGCGCGTACGGAGGCCACCTTGCGTGCCTGATCGGCGGTCGACACGAAGATGGCGCGGGCGCCGGAATCGTTGAGGAGGTAGGGGATCTGTTCTGCCGGCAGCGTCGGGTACACCGGCACGTCGACAATGGCGCTGCACAGACACGCATAGTCGGCGATGAGCCACTCGGGGCGGTTCTCCGACAGCAGCGCCACGCGATCCTGCGCGACGATGCCGAGTCTGGCGAGGCCGAGCGCGACATGACGCACGCGCTGCAGGACGGTGCGGTGACTGGTGGATTCCCACACACCGTTCACCTTGTACAGCAGGGCATCGGCCCGGTCGAATCGTTCCACCGCGTCGAAGAACAGCCGGTTGACAGTGCCCAGCGGCGGACGCGGGCCGCCGATCGCGGACGTGAGCGGCGACGGTACTCCGGCGAGCGTGTTGTTGAGCGACGGAACGGCGGAAGGGGTGAGCGAGGTCATCGCCATCTCCAACATGACAGAGGGCGGGCGGAGGCGCGTTGAACAACGCAGGCCGTGTTCCGCCCGGGGTAGGCACCGGAAAATTGGCGCCGTGCAGCGACGGGCGCGAGTGTGTCGGGTGACGTTCCGCCGTGGGCGACGCGTCGACCGTGCGCG
>DCZC01000129.1:0-7429 GCA_002331565.1 Gemmatimonas sp. UBA2094 | reverse complement strand
GGCTACTGCGAGGCCGGCCGGATGACTGGCACGACGATGCGCACCGGCGCGCCCCGGAGCACCTGCCCGCGGTATCGGACCGTGGCCTCTACAATGACTGTGTCGGTGACGCGCGCCGACCCTTGGGCCGCCGGGAACAGGGAAGGGCGCACGCGTACGCGCCGCGCCGCGCCACCATCGCTCCCGGTGGTGTCCACGATCGACGGACTCAGATTCTCGTTCACGAGGAACGTGCTGCGCGTGGTGTCATTGGTGGGGTTGGCGGGCTTCACGAGCCGGTAGCTCACCAGCCAGTCGTTGACCCCCGTGGTCGTCGTCCCCTGCCGGTTGAACACGCGCACACTCAAGTCACCGGTGGTATTCCCCTGCGCGCGGGCGCGGCCGGTGTCGGGCAGGAGCGACACGATGAGCGCCGACGGGTCGGTTCCCCGCACCACGGAATCCGGGCGGATGGTGGCAATGAACGGCTTGATCACCTGAAGCGCCGAACCGATACGGGCCGCCAGGCGCCCCGAACTCACCTTGGCGCGGGCCACGAGCACGCCCGTACTGCTGTCCACGCGCAGTGCCGAGTCGCGAAGGATGTCCGCGTACAGATACGTGGGGCGAGCGCCGGTGATGATGTCACCGGCCGAGTTCCGCACGATGGCCCGTATGGGCGTCGCCACGCCGAGCGAGTCGCGGAGGGTGTCGCCCACGACCACACTCGGAAACGCGAAGGGCGCGAACTCGATGGCGGCGGCCACTTCGGGGCCCGTACCCACGTCGGCGCAGGCGGCCGCGGCGACCACCGCGACGATCCCGCCGACCAACAGCATGCGGTTCACAGGCAACTCAGACGAACCGTTCGGCGAGACGCGTGGCGATGTTCACGTACGCCTGACTGGCCGGATCGGCAGGCGTCCGCAGCACCACGGGCTGCCCGGCCGCAAAGGCATCGGCCGTAGCAGACGTTCGTGGCACCGGCACATCGAACACGAGGTGCTGGGGCAGGTGCTTACGGACGTAGTGCACGACGCGTTCGGTCGCCGGGTTCTCCGCTTCGTACATCGTGAGGAGAATTCCTTCCAGCGTGAGCTCCTCGTTCTCGGCCACCACGTCCTGAATGGCGCGCAGGATCTGCGGCGTCGTCTGCAGGGCGAGCGGCTCGCACTGCAGAGGCACCACCACGTGCTGGCTGGCCGCGAGCACCCGGCGTGCGACGGCCCCGAGCCCGGGCGGTGTGTCCACCACCACCACATGGCAGCGCTCACGCGCCATGTTCAGCAGGTCGGCGAGCACCGTGGTCTCGCCCACACGCTTCTGGAACTCGGTGTGGTCGGCCATGTCGCTCACGCTGCCCGCCAGAATCACCCGCAGCCACGGCAGCGCCGTGGGGAGAATTACCTCGCGCAGGGCATTGTCACCGCGCAGGTAATCGTCGAACCCCGCCGTGGGATGTCCGCGGCGCAGCCCCACCCCGTAGCGCACCGCGCCCTGCGGATCCGCGTCGACCAGCAGCGTCTTGAGGCCGCGGCGCGCGAAGGCGGCCGCGAGATTCACCGCCGTGGTGGTCTTGCCCACGCCACCCTTCTGGCTGACGATCGAGAGCACGCGCCCCATGTCAGCCCTCGCCCGCGTGGTCGGTATCGGCGTCGACGTCGACGGCCGCGTCGGGTCCGTTCGACGTGTCGGCGTGAGGCGACGTGCCGCTCAGCTCGGCGAGTGTCCGCTCCGCGTGAGCGCGGAACTTGGCCGAGGCTGGGTCGTCCGGAGCTGTCGTGCGCAAAAACCCCTCGAGATGCATGCCCGCGTGCGCGGTGTCGCCACGCTTGAGCAGCAGAAATGCCAGACCATAATGCGCTCCCGCGAGATCGGGATCGATCTGCAGAGCCCGGCGATACGTGCGGATGGCCTCTTCCGGCTGGCCCGTCTTGGAGAAGGCGATGGCGATGTTCTGCAACACGCCGGGATCGTCGGGGCGCTCGCGCAGTGCGAGCCGATACGACGTCAGCGCGTTGGCGTAATCGCCACGCGACTCGAGATCGATCGCTTCAGCCAGAAAGTCCGGCTTTTTCGAATTGCGTCCGGACGAGCCGCCCACGAGGCGGCGCCACCAAGTCATGCGCGCGCGGTGAATCGTGAGGGAAAGGAAATGGCGCCGGCGCGAAAGCCTCCCGTCGCCCAATGGAGGACGACATCGCGATGCACCGCGCCGCCGCCTGCATACGTCTCCGGCAAAAGTATCCGTACGCACCGTTGGCTACAAGCCGCGCCAGCGCCCTCCGCCACGTCAGGCCCGCGCTGATTGGCGTGTACCTCCGGATGGGGGTACACTACGCGAGACCTCAGCGGAGCCGTGGAATGCCTGTCCCGCAGCCGTATGCCCCCGACCCTTCGAAGGGCGTGCTCGTTGTCGATTGGCCGTTGTTCGGCGAACTCTCACGGGCACTGGCCGTGCGGGTGGCACGTGACTGGATGCCCGACGTCATCGTGGCTGTCGCCACGGCGGGCGTCGTGCCGGGGGCGGCCGTGGCGGCGATCCTCGACCGGCCGTTCCACTCGATCCTGATTTCGCGCCGCTACCATGCCGAGCAGGTGCGGGAGACGCCCGCCGTATTCGGGGCCGTGCCGGCCGATGTGCGGGGCCAGCGCGTGCTCGTGGTGGATGAGACCTGCGACTCCGGCGCGACACTGCGGTTGGCCGTGGGGGCCGTGGTCAACGCCGGCGCGCGGGAGGTGCGCACCGCCGTGAGTATCCGCACGGGGCACTACGCCCCCGATTACCACGCCTTCGCGACGCAGGCGATGATCGTGCTGCCGTGGGACCGTGAACTCTTCGTGGACGGCGAACTGCACCCGAACCCGAAGTACGTGGGCTTGTTGCCGAGCCCGGTGGTGTGACGACTGCCGCCGACGCGGATTACGCCGACGCGGCGGCGCGGTCGTACGGGATACCGCGCTCCATCGCTTCCCACACGTGGCCCATCACGTCGATCGAGCCGAGCAGGAAGCGCGCGCGGCCGGGACCCTGGTGGGCGGCCTCCACTTCCAGCACGCTGAGCGGGGCGCCGGCCAGGCGCCCGAAGAATCCGGCGAATATGCCCGAGCTCACCAGGCAGCCGCCGGCCTGCCCGGACGCTTCGCCCCAGTCGGACACGTCGAGCGCCATCACGGCATCGCTGAGCGGCTGCATTTCGACTTTTCCCCAGCCGATGCCGCGAAAGTAGGCCTCGAGCAGCCGCGAGAAGCGTTCGTCGGACAGCCGATCGGGGTGGGCCTCACCCTGTTCCGCCAGCCAGCTGCCGAAATGGTCGTACAGCGCCTTGCCGGCGGCGAAGCCCGCGTCGCGGATCGCATCCACGGACAGAACGGAGGCATTCGCGTGGGCGGTGAGGGCCGACTGACGCAGGCCGGCGAAGAATTCGACCGGGACCGATACGATGCGGGGCGGGAGGCTGGTGACGGGGCGCATGCTTCCGTGACGGTCGCTTTCTCGAGGCGTCACGTCAAGCCGTCCCGACTGTGGCGGTCTGTTCAGGCCCGCGCTCGGCCCGACGCCGCAGTTCGGCCTCGTCGATCACGTCCACCCCCAGCTCCAGCGCCTTGTCGAGCTTGCTCCCCGCCTCGTCGCCGGCCACCACGAAGCTCGTCTTCTTGGAGACGCTGCTGGTGACCCGCCCCCCGGCACGCTCCACCAGCGCCGTGGCTTCGCCCCGGCTGAGCGACGGCAGAGTGCCCGTGATGACCACGGTGGCGCCGGTGAGCGGGCCGTCGGCCTGTACCGCGTTGGGTTCGTCGAACCGCAGACCGCGGGCGCGCAGCTTCGCGATGAGCGCCTGCACGGTAGGGTCGGCGAACCACGTCGCCACGCTGGCGGCGATGATGTCACCGATGCCGCGTACCTCGCCCAGTTGGGCGGGCGATGCGGCCATCGTCGCATCGAGCGTGCCGTACTGCTTGGCCAGCAGCTGCGCTGCCTGCGCGCCCACGTGCCGGATGCCGAGGCCGAAGAGCAGACGCGAGAGCGGTTGCTGCTTGGATGCCGCGATGGCCGCGACGAGCGTCTCCGCGCTCTTCTGTCCGAACCGTTCGAGCGCGATCAGCTGCGCCACCGTCACGTCGTAGAGATCGGCCACATCGTGCACGTACCCGGCTTCCAGCAATTGCTGAATGCGCGCGTACGACAACCCGTCGATGTCCATCGCGTCCTTCGCTGCGAAGTGCACCAGCCCTTCGAGCTGACGTCCCGGGCACGACACGTTGGTGCAGTAGCTGGCCACATCGTCGCCGTACCGGCGCACCGCCGAGCCGCAGCGGGGGCACACGTCGGGCATGCGCCAGCGACGCTCGCTGCCGTCGCGCCGTTCCGGCACCGGCCCCAGCACGTACGGAATCACGTCGCCGGCCCGGACCACCTGCACGTAGTCACCTTCACGCAGATCCTTGGCGGCAATCTGATCGGCGTTGTGCAGCGAGGCGTACGTCACCGTGGCCCCGCCCACGTCCACCGGCTCGAGCACCGCGAACGGCGTGAGGACACCGGTGCGCCCCACGTTGACGTCGATCTTTTCGAGACGCGTCACCGCCATGTCGGGCGCGAACTTGCGCGCCACGGCCCAGCGCGGGGTGCGATCGTTGCGGATGCCCAGTTCGTCCTGCAGCGCGATGTCGTTCACCTTCACCACCCCGCCGTCGATGGCGAAGCCCAGCACGGCGCGCGTCTCGTGCTCGATGGTGTTCGCCCACGCGGCGACCTCGGCGATCGTCTGCCCGCGCGCGCGGTGCGGGGCCACCGGGATGCCCCACGAGGCGAGCGTTTCCAGCAGTTCCCACTGCGATTTCGCCGGCACGCCGCCGTCGGGCAGCACGGCGGCATACCCGAAGAAGTGCAGCGGCCGCTGCGCGGTGATGCTCGAATCGAGCTGTCGCATGCTGCCGGCCGCCGCATTGCGCGGGTTCACGTACACCGGCTCGCCTGCAGCCACGCGCACCTCGTTCATGCGCTCGAAACCGGCGAAGGGCAGATACACCTCGCCGCGGATCTCCAGGAGCGCGGGATGCCCGCTGCCCATCAGGCGCAGCGGAACGCCACGGATGGTGCGCACGTTCGCCGTGACGTCTTCCCCTTCGGTGCCGTCGCCCCGCGTGGTGGCCGTGACGAGCACGCCGTCGCGATAGGTGAGCGCGATGGCGGCCCCGTCGATCTTGAGCTCGACCGTGTAGCCGCTGCGGTGAATCGCGTCTCCCACTACGCGTTCGATGGACTGCTCCCACGCCTCGAGCTCGCTCTGGTCGAAGGCATTGTCGAGCGACAGCATGCGCACGAGGTGCCGATGAGGCCGGAACGCCGATTGCACCGGAGCGCCCACCCGCTGCGTGGGCGAATCTTCTGTCCGCAGACCGGGGTATTCCTCCTCGATGGCCTGCAGCTCCCGGAACAGGCGGTCGTACTCCTGATCCGACAGGGCAGGTTGATCGAGCACGTAGTACTCGTACTGCGCGCGGGCGAGCACGGTTCTGAGCTCGGCGGCGCGCTGTGTCGGGGAAGCTGGGACGGCAGACATGTCAGGAATCTACCGATGATGCGCGTCGTCCCGGAGGGCAATGAGCCCGCGTCAGCGCAGTTTCCGGAGTTCGTCGACCGCCTGCTGCCGGTACACGGCATCGTTCGGATCGCTGGCCGGCGACGCGATCGCGGCACGGTAGGCGGCGCGCGCATCATTGGTGCGGTTCGTGTCGCGATAGATGCGGGCAACATCGAGCCGGTGCACGAGGCGCGTCGGTTCGATCTCCACGGCCAGTTCGAGATACCGCACGGCTTCGCTCCATGACGCCGTACCGAACACCTGCCCGCCGAGAAACGCCTTCGCCACCGCGCGCGAAATGCCGCTCAGGCGCATGATCTCGGCGTTCCACACGCCCAACACGTGCAGCGCCCCGGGATGACGCGGGGCCAGCTTGAGCGCGGCCAAGGCCTCATCGCGTACTTCGATGCCGTACTTCACGCGCTCGCGCGGACCGAGCGCCAGCGCCGTGCGTCCGAGTGCGCGCGAGAGGTGAAAATGCCCCTCCGCATCCATGGCGTTGAGGGCCACGGCCCGTCGCGCATAACTCGTGGCCTTTGCGTACAGCGCACTGCGTACCGCTTCGTTTTTCTCGAACTCGCCCTGATCGACCGCCAGCGCCGCCGCCTGCCACAACTCCGCGTATGTACTTGGTTCGGCCGATTTCGCGACACTCGCCGCCGTCATCTGGGCGTGGGCCCCGCGATACGGAGCCGTGGCGATCAGTGCCACGAGCCCCAGCAGACCCCCGCTCCACCGGCGGCGCGTCCACCGGAGGAGCCGTGCAGCGATCGGAATGGTGATGTAGGTTGGCATGACGTATGGAAGCTCGAACGTTGATCGAACGGAAGCGCAACGGTGGCCGCATCGCCGCTACCGAATGGCGCTCTCTCATGAAGCACTACGCCGCGGGCGAAGTGCCCGACTACCAAATGGCCGCGTTGGCGATGGCCATCTTCTTCGTCGGCCTCGACCGCGAAGAGATCGTGGCGCTCACCAACGCCATGCTCGAGAGCGGATCCACGCTGCAGCTGGATCATCTGTCCGTCGGCCGGGTGGACAAGCACTCCACCGGTGGCGTGGGGGACAAGGTGTCGCTGGTGTTGGCGCCGCTCGTCGCCGCGTGTGGCGTGGCCGTGCCGATGATGTCGGGGCGCGGCTTGGGCCACACGGGTGGTACGCTCGACAAGTTGGAGTCGATCCCCGGATTCCGCACGGATCTGCCGCTGGCGCGGGCCACGGCGCAGCTCGAGGCCATCGGCTGCGCGCTCATCGGACAGACGCGCGAGATCGCGCCGGCCGATCGCCAGCTGTACGCCTTGCGCGATGCGACCGCAACCGTCGAAAGCATTCCGCTCATTGCCGCGAGCATCATGTCGAAGAAACTGGCCGAGGGGCTCACCGGTCTGGTGCTCGACGTGAAATACGGGTCCGGCGCGTTCCTGCCGGAGCTCGATCGCGGGCTGACGCTGGCGCGCACGATGATCGAACTGGGTGCCGATCATGGCTGTCCGGTGGTGGCGCTGCTCACGGCCATGGACCGTCCGCTGGGCCGGGCCTGCGGTAACGCCCTGGAAGTGGCGGAGGCGATCGCCGCGCTGCGTGGCGAGGGCCCGGCCGATCTGATGGACGTTACCTACGCGCTTGGCACCGAAATGCTGTTGCTGGGCGGCGTGGCGTCGACACGGCATGACGCCCGCCGCCGCATGGAGGTCGCCATTGCCAGCGGCCAGGCCGCCCGCAAGTTCCAGCAGATCATCGAAGCCCAGGGGGGCGACCCGGCGGTGGTGGATGATCCGGGGCTCCTGCCGCAGGCGGCGGAGGTGGCGCTGTTCGTGGCGGCCCGCGACGGCGTCGTGGCGCAGGTGGAGCCGCGGGCGATC
>DCZC01000236.1:15858-16542 GCA_002331565.1 Gemmatimonas sp. UBA2094 | reverse complement strand
TCATCAGGCAGCGGAGCGTGCCGCCGACCTCGTGATCATCGGCGGCGGCGCGGGGGGCTGCGCGGCCGCTCTCGCGGCGTGCGCACGGGGGCTCCGCGTGATCATGACCGAGGAAACCGCGTGGATCGGCGGCCAGTTCACGTCGCAGGCCGTACCGCCCGACGAGAATCGCTGGATCGAATCGATCGGGGGGAGCGCCAGTTACCTCGCGTTGCGGGCGGCGGTCCGCGATGCGTACCGCGGCGATCCGGCGCTCAACGCGCGTGCCCGCACCAACGCCCGCCTCAATCCGGGCAACGGCTGGGTCTCGCGCGTGTGCGCCGAGCCGCGCGTGTGGCTCTCGGTACTCGAATCGACGCTGGCTCCGTACATGGCCTCCGGCGCGCTCACCATCCTGCGCGGCACGCGGGCCATCGCGGCCGACGTGGACCGCGACACGGTGCGTGCGGTACGCGTGCGTGACGACGCGGGGCACGAGACGGTGCTGCGCGCCCCCTACTTCGCCGATGCCACCGAACTGGGCGATCTGTTGCCGCTCTGCGGCGCCGAGCACGTGTCCGGCGCGGAGTCGCGTCGCATGACGGGTGAACCGCATGCACCCGAGGAGGCACAGCCCGACAACCAACAGAGCTTCACCGTGGTGTTCGCCATGGACTACCGTGCCGGCGAAACGCACACGGTCGA
>DCZC01000236.1:2210-15614 GCA_002331565.1 Gemmatimonas sp. UBA2094 | reverse complement strand
TGGCCGTTGTTGAGCTTCGACGAGCCGGCCAACAAGCGCATCGGCTTCGACCCCGTGGCGCGCACTGGTTACTGGTCGTACCGACGCATCATCGATCACACCCTCTTTGCCCCCGGCCACTACGCCAGCGACATCACGCTCGTGAACTGGTGGCAGAACGATTACAGCTTCGGCCCGTTGGTGGGCGTGTCACCCGATGAGGCGCAGCGTCACCGGCGCGCGGCGAAGTCGCTGAGTCTGTGCCTGCTGCATTGGCTGCAGACCGAAGCCCCGCGCCCCGATGGCGGCCAGGGCTGGCCGGGACTCCGGCTGCGTCCGGATATCGTGGGCACCTCAGACGGGCTCGCGATGTATCCGTACGTACGGGAGAGCCGGCGGTTGCGCACGCGCACTCTCGTGCGGGAGCAGGACGTCCTCAAGAACCTGCTGCCACCCGGCACCGAGACCACGGCCTTCGCCGACAGTGTGGGCATCGGCCACTACGCGATGGATCTGCACCGCACCACGCGCGGGGATACCGGTGGATACGGCGAAACGGTGCCCTTCCAGATTCCGCTTGGTGCACTGGTCCCCGTGCGCCTCCGCAATCTGCTGCCGGCATGCAAGAACCTCGGCGTCACGCATCTCACCAACGGATGCTTCCGGCTGCACCCCATCGAGTGGAACCTCGGCGAGGCCGCCGGTCATCTGGCTGCCACCGCCCTGTCGACCAAGCGGCCGCCGGTCGCCGTGTTCGAAGACACCCGCCGCACGCGCGATCTGCAGCGCACGCTCACCAACGCGGGGGTGCGACTGGCGTGGCCGTCACCGCTGCCGCCGGGCTGACCCGGCACGTCACCCGGCGGGTGTGATCAGCCGATGACCTGCTGCAGCACCCGCAGCATGTTGCCACCCAGCACCTTGTCGGCATCCGATCGCGAGAGCCCCCGCTTCACCAGCGCATCGGCCCACGTGCCAAGTTGCTGATAGTCGGCGAATACCGGCTCGAGGTTGCCGTCCATGTCGGTGCCGAGCCCCACGTGGTCCACGCCAATCACGTCGACGAGGCGCTTGGTGTTGTCGGCGAATTCGTCGAAGCTGCGATTGAAGCCGCTCGGCCACGCGCCGATCACGCCGCCGGTGCCCGCCACCAGCTTCGCATGCTCCACGCTGATGGAGCGCGCCGCGAGTAGCCGGTCGGCGTCGAGACTGAGAATGCTGTGTGACAGGATGACCGGTGCCGTGGTGATGGCCACCACGTCGCGCACAGTGGCGAATGAGGCATGCGCGACATCCACGAGCACGCGCTTCGCGTTGCATCGCTTCACGACGTCCTTGCCGAATGCCGAGAGGCCGTTGTGCTGCGGTGGCTGGGTCTGCAGATCACCGAGCGCGCTCGGGACATAATGTACGATCTGCAGCGAGCGCAGACCGTCGGCGTACATGAGGTCGAGGCGATCCACATCGCCGTCGAGAAACTCACCGCCCTCGCATCCGATAAAGGCGGCGACGCGCTGCTCCCGCTGCCCGCGACGCAGATCGGCTGCCGTTGTTGCCATGAACGCCGAGTCGGAGACGGCCGCCAGCTGCCGCTTGAGCAGCGTCAGCTGCCGGGTGTACTCGGCACGCGCCTCACCCGGCGCATAGCGGCCACGTGTCTTCACGCCGGTGGGCGTGAGTTCGATGAGCGGCGCATCGCCGACCAGACTGAAGAATGCGCCGGAGAGTCGTCCACGACGCATACCCGTGACAGTGCCGCGGAGTGAGTCGGCCACGTAGCCCGTTTTGCCGGCATTGAAGAACGCCCCGGGATGCGTGTGCAGATCGAACGACAGCGGTGAGCGTGGCTGCTCACCGTCGAGGCTCAGGCGGTGACGCGGCCACAGGGCCGCACCGGCAGAGGCGACGAGGCCGGTGTGCAGGAACTGGCGACGGGAGAGCATGACGCGTGGCAGGCTGAATGGTGGTGTCGTACATTCGACGCCGAACAGGCAGGCGCAGCTGCGGGGAATATGCAGCGTGCGCGGAACGGCGTGCGCGGAACGGCGTGCGCGGAACGGCGCGGCATCTCACGCGGCATCTCACGCAGCACCTCACCTGGCGCGGGCATCGAGGCATCTACGACCATGGAAAGCCATGAGATGGCGCTGGCCGGTCTGGAGTTGCCGCAGGCGGTACGGAACGACGACATGGGTTCGTCGGCGCCGAGCGCTGAAGCGCCTACTCGGGTCGTCGGCCGAACGCCCGTTTGATCGCCGCCGTGCGCCGGAGAAACGGCACCACCGCGATGGCCTGAAGAATCGCGGGTGGTGTCCGTTCGCGCCAAGCGGGGCGTACGGCCGATTACCTTGGATGCGTGCGACCGTGTTTCCCGCCTCCACACACCGCCCGCCGATGAGCACGCCGCCAACGGACGCCGCCGTCTTTCACATCTGCACGCGCGCCGCGCTCGACACGGCGCGCGCGGCCGGAGCATACCAGCCCGAGAGTCTCTCGAGCGAGGGGTTCGTACATCTGTCCCGCGCGCATCAGGTGCTTCCCACGGCGCGGGCCTACTTCGGCGGCGTGCCAAACCTCGTGCTGCTGGTGATCGATCCGTCATTGTTGTCAGCGCCGCTGCGGTACGAGCCGCCGGCACCATTGCCGACGGCCACTCCGAAGACGGGGGACATCGAGCTGTACCCGCACTATTACGGGGCATTGGAGATCGGGGCCGTGGTGGACGTACTGGACCTCTCCCATTTCGACGGTCAGGCTCCACACGCGGACACGATGGCAGTGCTGCGACAGTCTCGCTTCGAACGGCTGCCGGTCGAGGGGACGCTGTACCGGAGTACCTGGCGCTCGACGGATGTCCTCGCGAACGGCGGACCCGTGGGCACCGCCATGATGGGCTGCTACACACACAGCCCGCGTAGCGTCTCCCTGTTTCACCGCCTCGCGCACGACGAGGTGTGGCACGCGTACGGTGGCGATCCCTTCGTGTTGCATCTGCTGCACGCCGACGGACGGCACGAGACGGTACACATGGGGCACGACCACCAGGCGGGGCAACATGCGCAGGTCGTGGTGCCTGCCGGGACCTGGCAGGCGGGCGAACTGGTGCCGGGCGGGCGCTATGCGCTGTTCGGATGTACCATGGCGCCGGGATTCACCGGCCCGTGCTTCGAAGCGGGACACGTGGAGGTGTTGCAGGCGAGCCACCCGTCTGCAGCCGGCGTGATTCGGCGCCTTGGCGTGACCCACGGCAGCACGCGAATGCCGCCGGGGTTCGCCGGGTAAGGGTCGCTCTGCTCTGCGGGTGTGGCCGCAACGGGGCGCGGCTGGTGAAAACCCTCCAGGCCCGACAACTTTGCGATCTCCCGGATCTCCTCCCGCCCTGTCAATCGAAACATGGACGTCACGAAAGAAGCACTCGTCGTCAGCGCCATGTCCGATGACGAACTGAATACGGCGAACCTGTGGCAGGGTCGCGACCCCAAACCGGCACCGTGATCGCGTGACACTCCCCACGGCAACACCAGACACCATGCGGGCCGTACGTCTCGAGCGTCCGGGCCAACCGGTCGCGCTCCACGAAGTACCGGTACCCGCCGTCGGTCCGGGCGAGGTGTTGGTACGTGTACGTGCGGCCGGCATCTGCCACTCCGACGTGCATTACCGGGCCGGGCGCTCACGGGTGGAGCCGTTGCCGCTCACGCTGGGCCACGAGGTGGCCGGTGACGTGGTGGCCGTGGGGAGTGCGGTCACCACACGAACGGTGGGTGATCGCGTCTGTCTGCATTACCTCGTCATTTGCGGGCAATGCGAGCACTGCGCGGCGGGACGCGAACAGTTCTGTGCCACCGGGCTCATGCTGGGGCACTTCACCGACGGCGGCTGGGCCGAATACATCGTGGTGCCGGAGCGCAACGCCGTGCGGCTCCCCGACAACGTGTCGTACGAGCATGGCGCCGTGATGATGTGTTCGTCGTCGACGTCACTGCACGCGCTGCGCAAGGCGCGCTGTGCACCGGGTGATGTCGTGCTCGTGATCGGCGCCGGCGGCCTCGGCATGTCGGCCATTCAGATCGCGCGTACGCTCGGAGCGTCGCAGGTGGTGGCGGCCGACCGCGACGCGCGCAAACTCGCCTTGGCGCAGAGGCTCGGTGCCACACCCCTCGACACCACCGGGCTCACGCCGGAGAAGGCGGCAGACGCGGTGCGCGCCCTCACCGACGGCCGCGGCGTCGACGTCGCCATCGAACTGGTGGGACACGCCGACACGGTGCAGCTGGCGCTCAAGAGCGTGGCCCCGCACGGACGGGCCGTCGTCGTCGGTCTCAACGATCAGGCGGTGCCCATCGACAGCTACCGCGACCTCATCGGGCGCGAAGCAGAACTCATCGGTTCCAACGATCACCTGCTCGGCGAACTCGAAGAACTCACCGCGATGGCCGCCGGCGGTGCACTGGTGCTCGACGAGGTCGTGACCAATCGCGTACCGTTGGAGGCTGGCGCCATCAACGCTGTGCTCGATGCGCTGGAACAGCACCGCGCGCCCGTGCGGACGGTCATCGTTCCGTAGCGCCCGCGCCGACGTGTCGCGCGGGCAGATCGAGCGCATAACAGAGCGCGTCCGGCAGCAGTCCATCGCGGTAGTGCGGAATGGGTACGAAGCCCAGCCGCGTGTACAGCGACCGCGCGGCGTGCAGCTCCGGCGCGGTATCCAGTAGCAGGCGGCGATACCCCATCGCCGTGGCGCGCGCGATCAGGGCGCGACAGATTCGCTCACCGTGGCCACGGCCGCGGTACGCGTCACGCAGGTACACGCGCTTCATCTCCACCGCATCGGCGTCGAACTCCAGCAATGCGCCACATCCGGCCGGGGTCGCGTTGTCGTACGCGACGAGCAACGCACCGGCCGGCGCCAAAAACGGGTGCGGAAGCGCCGCGATATCGGCCTCGGCCGTATGCCATCGCCCCACGGTGTGGGGCATGGCGGCATACTCGCGCACCAGTGTGCGCGCCGCTCCGAGGAGCGCCGGCGATGCGTGTGCATCGAGCCAGTGCAGTACGAACGTCCTGTCAGGCGAAGCCTGTGCACGCGCTGCGGCTTCGCCGCCATGCAAACTTTCGAGCAGTGCCCAGCCCTCGGGCCAGGCTCCAAAGCCACTGGCGCCGTTGATGTGTCCAGCAGCGCCGATGTCGACGAAACGGCTCCCCCACGACTCGGCGAACGCGCGGGCGCAGGCGAGTGTCACGTACTCGTCGGTGGTACTCGCCACTACGATGCTCGGGAACGGCAGTGGTGCCTGCGGGACCGGTGAGAATCCTTCGGGGCCCGGCGGATACGCCGGACCGTCGGGATCACACGGCGCCACCAGCAAGGCGCCACGAACGCGCGCGAGCAACGCCGGCGCATGCCGCGCGGCATGATCGGCCCAGAACGCGACCAGCAGCGATCCGGTGCTGTGCCCCACCAGCACCACCTCGTGCGGCACAGCGGCGATCGCCTCCGTGAGCGTGTCCACCCACTCGCGACATCGCGGTGTGGCCCAGTCGCGCTGTACGACCCGGTGACACGTGTCATCGGCACGTTCCCAGAGGGTTTGCCAATGATCGGGACCGGAATCGTACAAACCGGGCAGAATGAGCGTGGTGACGGTCACGGGTTTGCGTCTGAGGTCAGGGGATACCCGCGAGCGCGCGTTCGAGCCGAATGCGGTTCCTGGGGGACGTCATTGTTCACGGACCTCGCGGGGGGAAATCGTAGGTGACCGGCGCTGGCGCCGGGTTGTGGCTCGCGGTTGTCAGCCGTACGTTCGCCCTACCCGGCCGACCGCTCCCGCTTCGTGGAGGAATGCATGCTGCCTGAATTACTCGTCGCCACCGACCTCGATTTCAGCCAATTGCGCGGCACCCGTCCGGTCGCGGCCGGACAGTGGGAAGATGTACAGCGAGCCGATGCGGAACGCGAAGGGTTCGTCATCACGCTGCGACTGCTGCTGCGTGGTGGCAAGACCTTTACTGCGCACGATGATGCCCCCGGATGGGACGATCTCATCGAACATGCAGAAGACGCCCTCGACGGCTTTCCCGGGGTCGCGGCGTTGACGGACATGCTCAACGGCACCACGGGTTCCCTCACGATCTATACGCGTTAGGGGTGATCGTCTGACTACTTGCTCGGAGTAGGCTGAGATGAGGTGAACGTCTGCGATGCCTATTGCGGCGAGGTGCGACAGCGCGCCGCGAGTTGTCCCGTCGCGAGACTCAGATCGAGGTCGGCAATGAGCAACCCCTCCTCGCCATACGGCTGGTAGCACACGAGACGCCCATCCGGCGCGGCGATGGCCGTCGCGGTGGGCGCGCCGTCGCTCGCACAGTTCACCGAGGCCACGTAGCACGTGTTCTCCGCTGCGCGGCAGAGAATGGCCTTCTCATGGAACGTGTTGGCTGGATCGGCGAACGTTGTGGGACGGAAACTGCCCGGCTCGGCGATGCCGTAGTGCGGGTGAAACACCACATGGGCTCCCCGCCGCGCGGCCCAGCGCACCGTCTCGGGATACCGCCAGCCCTCGTGGCAGATCACGACACCGAACGTGAGCGGTCCCGCCGTGAACACATGGCGCTCGGCGCCGAACACGGGATAGGTGGACTCTTCACCGGGATCGAGCTGCCCCTTGTCCTGCCAGCCGGCGATGGTACCGTCGGCGTTGATGACCAGCGCCGTGATCTGCAGACCGCTCGGCGTGATGCGCTCGGTACCCAGAATCACTGTGATGCCGTGTTGCGCGGCCGAGTGCGCGACGACGCGCCACGCCAACTCGAGAAACACCGGATCGGGCGGCGGGGGCGTGGTGCCGGGCCAGCGGTATCCCGGCACGAAGCATTCGGGAAAGCAGACGACGCGCGCACCGGCAGCGGCGGCGTCACCGACCGCGGCGACCGCCAGTTGCACCGACTCTTCGGGTGACGCGGGCGTACGAAGCGCCGCGAGTGCAATGCGAACGGTATTCACGGGGTGGTCGGCGAAACGAGATCGAGCGCGATCATACCCACATCCAGCGTCATGTCGTCCATCGCTCAGGAGAAGAGGACCTCGAAGGGAAGGGGTGAACGCTGCGCTTCGTCATCGAGCCGCGGGCACCGGCAGCACGCGCCATACGTCGATACCGCCCGCCATCTGCCCCACGTCCACCGAGGCGACCCGGGTCCGCGTGGCGAGATCGATGATGTCCACCGCGCCGGGTTCCGAGCCCACGCCCTCGCAGGTGACGAACAGGTAGCGATCGTCCGGCGACACGACGAGCCCGCTGGGAATGCGACGCGACGTGGGAATGCGCGCCAGTTCGGCGCCCGTGGCCGCGTCGTGAATGCTCACCGACTGTCCGCGCTTGTTGGTGCCGAGCAGCAGCCGGCCGTCGTGCGTGGTGGCCAGGTTGTAGGTGCCCGCCCCGGTGGGGAGCCGACGACGCATCGTCCACGACGACACGTCGATTTCTACCAACTCCGAGGCGCGGTTGCACGCCACCCACACCGTGCGGCCGTCACGTGACGGCTGCGCCCACGTGGGCGAACAACTCACGTCACCAGGCTTGGGCGGCTCCATGCCGTGCCCGGCGTGATCGGCCGACATGGCCGCGCCTCGCTGCGGCGGTGGCCCGCTCATGCCCATCTCGCTCCCCTTGCCCAGCGAGAAGTGGCGCGCAACCTCGAAGCGACCGGCATCGATGTCCACCAGCACATCGTCCATCATGCACACCGACCAATGATGGGTGCCGTCGGGCGAAAGCCGCGAGCCGTGCGGCATCGTGCAGGTGGGAACGCGCGTGAGCTCCACCATGTCACGGGTGCCCACCACCGACACGCTCGACGGCACCATCTCGCCGTGGAGATTGAAGTTCACCACCCACGCGAACTCGCCGTCGGCGCTGACCTGCAGCGTGGCCGGAAACGCGCCGAGGTCCACCTGTCCCAGCACCCTGTCGGACTCGGTATCGAGCTTCCACAACGTGCCGTTCGGCACGCCGTGCGCGGTGCTGACGAAGTACGTGCGGCCATCGGGAGACACACCCACGCCATGCGGGCCATCGGGGTCCACCGCGTTCCGGCCGATCACGCGTTCACGCGAGACGCGCGCGCCGTCTGGGCCGAAGCGGACGACCTGCAATTTGTCCACGGATTCGGCGCCGACGATCACCTCGTACGTGCGCGTGGGCGGCGACGGCGCGACCGCTTGCGCCGCCATCGCATCGGCGGTGAATGCACCAGCCAGCACCGCAGCGGCCAGCGTGTGCACCGCCGACCACCCGGCGTGACTCACGGGGTGATTCTCCCCGGCTTCGGCTTGATCTTGCCGATGAACAGCCCGGCGTTCATGTCGTTCACGAAGATGAGATCGTCCTTCGCCACCACACCCCACGTCATCGTCGCGTTGGGTACGTGCGCCTTCGGATCGGACGGATGGAAGGTGGCGATGCTGCGATTCTGCGCGCGGAGGTCGCCACGCAACTCACCAGACACGTCGATGGCGTGAAAGCCGGCGTTGTACGCGCCCACGTAGAGCGTGTCGCCGCGCGCCCACACGTTGTGCACACCGCCGTAATCGGGCTCCCACCACGCGACCGACTTGGGCTTGGTGAGATCCGACACGTCGATCACCTGCAGCCGTCCCCACGCCTGCGTGAGCTCACTGCCGCCCGCCTGACCGAACCCGGCGCCGAACACTTCGTCGGCGATGAACACGTAATCCTTGTGCCGCCATGCCGTGTGTGTACCCCGGATGAAACCGGGGCCACCCTTGAGCTCCACGCGCTTGTACAGCTTGTCGAGATCGTACTTGTACTGCGACACAAGCTGTGGCTTCGATGGGGTGCCACCCTTGATGCCGTTGCCGACGTCAAGAATGACCAGCCCGTCGTTCCAGAACGATCCGTACAGCAGGCCGTCCTGCACGTCGATGTCGTGCAGCGAGCGTCCGGCCTCGGCGCGCGGCGTCGCCCACACCGCGAGCTCGCGGGGCTGCGACGGGTTGTCGAGGTTGATCACGTGCACCGCACCGGTGCCGTCGTTCGTGATGAAGACGTTGAGCTGGCCGGACTTCCGGTCGCGGTACACGAAGCTCGAGTGCACACCGGCGGTCACCGTCTCGGTGTATTCGCTCACCTTCTTCGGGTGCAGCGGATCCTCGAGCGTGTAGACGACGATACCGTTCTTGCGGTCGCTCGCCCCTTCGCGCGTGTGCACGAGAATCTTGCCGTCGGCGTCGGTCATGAGATCGTTCACGCGACGCGTATTGCTCAGCAGCGAGTCGACGACCTTGGGATCGGCGGGGTTGCTGATGTCGATCACGTAGGCGACGTCACCACCACTCCCCGATCCGAGATACGCCACCTTGCCGTTGGGATGTACCCACACTTCCTCGGTGGAGAAGCGCGAGCGCACGACTTTGCCCACCAGTTCGAACTGCTGTCCCACATCACGTTCACTCACCGTGATGGTGGTGCTCGCCGTGGCCGGGCCGGCGACAGCCGTGACGACGTACGTCCCTTCGGCGTACGCCACGAACCGCCCGTCGGCATCGATCTGCCCGTTCCCACCCGACATCGTGTACACGGGCGACAGATCGGTGCGGCGACGACCACCGGCGTTGAGCGCGAAGGTGAGGCGCACTACATCCCCCTGGCGCACGCGACCGGCGGATGCGGTAAGGCTGCTCCGGCCCGCGGCGGCGCTGACGACCTCCACGGGCATCGTGGTGGTAGCGCCGCCCACCATGGCCGTCAGCGTCGTGCGCCCGGCGGCAACCGCCGTCACCACGCCCTCCGCGCTGACCCGGGCCACCAACGGGTTGGCGCTCTTCCACGTGGCGGGCGTGAGCACCTGGTCTCCATCGCGGGAAATGCCGGAGGCAGTGAGCGGATACGTCTGGCCGGCGACCAGCGCGGTGATCGTCGGCGCGATGGCGACCCGCGTGGGCGCGCCGGCTACCACCTTCACCTCCACACGCTGCACGACCGGGGCGCGGCCGGCTTGCACCGCGGACACCGTGGCCACCACGGTACCCGGAGCCCCGGCCTTCACCCATCCGGAGCGGTCGACCTTACCCTCGAAGCTGTAGCCACCCTGGTTGTACAGAATGCGCGCCTCCGTGGGCGCGCCGTTCGCATCCACGGCGCGCCCCACCAGCAGCACGGAGTCACCAACGGTGACGGTGGGCTGGCTGGGGGTCACGACGATGCGCGCTACCGGCGCGGCCGTTGCGGGGGTCGCGGGCGGCTGCTGCAACGCCAGCGAGAACAAGAATATGGGCATGGTGGTCGAGTGGCTGGTGTGGGAGGCGGCGGATCGGCCGTGGGCCGGTTGACGGGGGCGTGCCTGCGGAGGCGTCACTTGCTGGTGGCGGGCGGCACCGGATCAAACACGCATGGCATGCCCTCGTGCAACGTCACGGTGGATAGCCGCCCTCACGAACAATGCCGTCCGGCTGCATACTTCGCGAGCCTTTCCGGTTCCCCTCTCCTGCTACCGACCTGCGTATGCGCGCCACTCGTCTCTTCGTTGCCGGCCTCGTGCTTGCCGCGGGTGCGCCGGTGCTCCGGGCGCAATCCGTCGACTTCGACGCCGCGACCATTCAGCAGCTGTCCGCCGCGATGGATGCCGGAACCGTCACGAGCGAACGGCTGGTGCGACTCGCCCTGGCGCGCATCGAGGCCTACGACGAGAAGGGGCCGCGCCTCAACGCCGTGCTCACCCTCAACGCCAAAGCGCTCGAGCAGGCGCGGACACTCGACGCGGAACGCAAGGCGACGGGCAAGCGCTCGCCATTGCACGGCATCCCGGTGGTGCTGAAGGACAACTTCGACACGAAGGATCTGCCCACCACCGCGGGGTCGATATTGCTCGAAGGGTCGCTGCCGCCTGACGACGCGTTTCTCGTGAAGCGGCTGCGCGATGCCGGCGCCGTGATCATCGCCAAGGTGAACCTGTCCGAGTTCGCCTCGGGGAGCGCCTTCAGTTCGCTCGGCGGGCAGACGCGCAATCCGCATGACCCGCTGCGCACCCCGTCTGGGTCGTCCGGCGGCACCGGTGCCTCCATCGCGGCCGCCTTTGCCGTGCTCGGACTCGGCACCGACACCGGCGGGTCCATCCGCGGCCCGGCGGCGGCCAACGGCATCGCCGGACTCAAGCCCACCCTCGGGCTCCTCAGTCGTGACGGCATCGTGCCGCTCGCGTTGAGCTTCGACACCGGTGGCCCCCTCGCGCGCCACGTGAGCGATCTGGCCGTGACGCTCGGTCTCCTCACGGGCGTCGATGCGGCGGACACCGTGACCAGACGCAGTGAAGGCCGGTTCGACCGCGACTATACCAAGTATCTCGACACGACGGCCCTGCGCGGCGCGCGCATCGGGGTGGCGCGTGACTTCTTCGGACAGGATGCCGAGGTCGATTGGGTGATGGAAGCCTCGCTCGCCGCCATGCGGGCGGCCGGTGCCGTCACGGTGGATGTTCGACTGCCCAAGTGGCTGCTCGACGCCAAGGGGGAGTTTTATTCGGCTGTGCGCTATCCCGAGTTCGTGGTGCAGGTGGAGCAGTACCTCGCCACGCTCGCGCCGGGATATCCCCGCACGCTCGCCGACATGATCGCGCGTTCGAATGCCATCGTGTCACCGCGGGCCGACGGCGCCGGCCCGAACGAGGTACGCTGGAATCTCTTCAAGCGTGAAGCGGCGAGCGGCACGCTCTCCGACGCCGCGTACACGTCGGTGCGCACACACGGGCTCGCGTTGGTGTCGACAGCGCTGGACGGCGTATTCGCCGCCAACCGCCTCGATGCCATCGTGTATCCCACCGCGTCGCGCCGGCCTGATCTCATCATCGCGCCACCCGAACCGCCTGGCGGTGGCGCCGCGAGCGCGGCCAACTTGGCCAACCTGGCGGGATTGCCCGATCTTATCGTACCGGCCGGGTTCACCACCGACCGTCTACCGGTCACCATGTCCTTCCTCGGCCGCGCCTTCACCGAGGGCCGGCTGCTCGGCCTCGGCTATGCATTCGAACAACGGACGAAAGCCCGGCGGCTGCCCATACACACGCCCGCGTTGACAGGCGAGAAGATCATCGTGCGCTGAGCGGTTGCGGCAGGGCTACGGGAAGACGGTCAACAGCGCGACCGGCAGGGCAGGGCGTATCAGAAGCTGCCGGTGAACTGGTAGCGTGAGGCCGGGTGCCACATGGCCGCCACGCTGGCCACGCGCCCCATCGACCGGGTCTGCCGGCGCAGCACGAGGCACGGTTCACCGGAGCTCATGGCCAACAGCTTCGCCACGTGCGACGACGGCGGTACCGCTTCGATGACGAACGACACGCCCTGCAACGGAGCCACGCGCATGAGATAGGCGTTGGGCGTCTGCGACGTGAAGTCCTGCGCCAGATACTCGGGGGCCACGTCCGGATGCACGTACCGGTCTTCCACCTGAATGGGCCGGTCGTTCTCGAAGTGCACGACGACGGAGTGAAAGAGACGGCGCCCCGTGCGCACACCGAACGCCCGGGCCAGCACCTCGTCGGCCTTGCACCGCTCGAGCGTGTGCAGCGCGCTGTGATGCCGGTGCCCTCGCGCCGCGATTTCCTCGGCGATGTTCCGGATCTCCACCAGCGTGGCCTGATACTTCTGCTGCGCCACGTAGGTGCCGGACCCCTGTACCCGCTCCACGATCTGCTCGTCGCTCAGCTCACGGAGCGCACGGTTCACCGTCATGCGCGAGACGCCGAACTCGCGGGCCAGCGCCTCTTCACCAGGGATGGCGTCGCCCTCCTGCCACGCGCCGCGCTGGATCCGGTCCAGCACGTAGCGCTTGACGCGTTGGTAGGCGGGGAGCGGCGAGGCGGCACTCATGGCGGGAATGGCTGGGTTCGTCGATGGCGCGGCAATCTGGCGGCCGGCCAAGTTGTATATACATTTGATGAACGTCCCCCGCCAGCCCGTTCCGCCCGAGACTCCTCAATGGCCAGCGCCACCATCACCGATCCGCGCCTCGATACGAGCCGCGTCGTGCGTGCCCCGCGTGGTACGCAGCTGCACTGCAAGAACTGGATTGCCGAAGCCGCATACCGCATGCTGCAGAACAATCTCGACGCCGAAGTCGCCGAGCATCCGCAGCATCTCGTGGTCTACGGCGGCATCGGACGCGCGGCGCGCGATTGGGCCAGCTTCGATCAAATCCTCGCGTCGCTGCGAGCGCTCGAACACGACGAGTCGCTGCTCATCCAGTCGGGGAAGCCGGTGGGCGTGTTCCGCACCCATCCCGATGCGCCGCGCGTGCTCATCGCGAACAGCAACCTCGTGCCGAAGTGGGCGAACTGGGAGCACTTCAATGAGCTCGACCGGCGCGGGCTGTTCATGTATGGGCAGATGACCGCCGGCAGCTGGATCTACAT
>DCZC01000236.1:0-2058 GCA_002331565.1 Gemmatimonas sp. UBA2094 | reverse complement strand
CAGATGACCGCCGGCAGCTGGATCTACATCGGCACGCAAGGCATTGTGCAGGGTACCTTCGAAACCTTCGTGGAAGCGGGGCGCCAGCACTACGGCAATGATCTCGCCGGACGATGGATCCTCACGTCGGGACTCGGCGGCATGGGCGGCGCGCAGCCGCTGGCGGCGACACTTGCCGGCGCCTGTTCCCTCAACATCGAGTGTCAGCAGAGCAGTATCGATTTCCGGTTGCGCACGCGTTACGTGGACATGCAGGCGCGCGACCTCGATCACGCTCTCGAACTCGTGCGGGAGCACACCGCGCGCAAGGACGCCGTGTCGATCGCCCTGCTGGGGAATGCCGCCGAGCTGCTCCCCGAGCTCGTACGGCGCGCGAAGGCCGGCGGCATGCGCCCCGACATCGTCACCGACCAGACGTCGGCGCACGATCTCATCAACGGCTATCTGCCGGCGGGATGGACGGTCGCGCAGTGGAAGGCGGCACAACAGGATCCGTCGCAGCACGCCGCGCTCAAAGCTGCGGCCACCGAAAGCTGCGCCGTGCACGTACGGGCGATGCTCGACTTTCATGCGATGGGCGTACCCACCGTGGACTATGGCAACAACATCCGGCAGGTGGCATTCGACTATGGCGTTACCAACGCCTTTGCCTTCCCCGGCTTCGTACCGGCGTACATCCGTCCGCTCTTCTGCGAAGGCAAAGGCCCGTTCCGCTGGGTGGCCCTGTCGGGGGATCCGGAGGACATCTACCGCACCGACGCGAAGATCAAGGAACTCTTCCCCGAGAACACGCACACGCACCGTTGGCTCGACATGGCGCGCGAGCGCATCCGCTTTCAAGGGCTCCCCGCGCGCATCTGTTGGCTGGGCCTCGGCGAACGACATGTCGCCGGGCTCGCCTTCAACGAGATGGTGCGCACCGGAGAGTTGAAGGCGCCGGTCGTGATCGGCCGCGATCATCTCGATACGGGCTCCGTGGCCAGCCCCAATCGCGAAACCGAAGGTATGAAAGATGGCACGGACGCGGTGAGCGACTGGCCGCTCCTCAACGCGCTGCTCAACACGGCCGGCGGTGCGAGCTGGGTGAGTCTGCATCATGGGGGCGGGGTGGGCATGGGTTACTCACAGCACGCGGGTATGGTCATCGTGGCCGATGGCACCGATGCCGCCGCCCAGCGACTCGCGCGGGTGCTGGTGAACGACTGCGCGTCGGGCGTCATGCGTCACGCCGATGCGGGCTACGACCTGGCCATCGCCACCGCTCAACGCTTCGGCTTGACGCTGCCGATGATCCATTCCGCCGCCTCGTGAGCACGGACCGGCCATGACCACACCACTCACGATCACGCCTGGCGAACTCACGCTCGCCGATCTGCGACGCATCTGGGCGCAGCCCACCACGGTCACGCTGCATGCCGATGCGCTTGCGGCCGTCGAGCGCGCCGCGGCCACGATTCACGCCATCGTGGACAAGGGCGACGCGGCCTACGGCATCAACACCGGGTTCGGCAAGCTCGCCAAGTCGCGCATTCCCGACGCAGAGCTCGAGCAGTTGCAGCGCAATCTCATCCTGTCGCATGCGGTGGGCGTGGGTGAGCCCATGAGCGACGCGACGGTACGGCTGCTCATGGTGACGAAGGCGGCGAGTCTGGCCCGCGGTCATTCCGGCGTACGCGCCGTGATCATCGATACGCTGCTCGCTCTGCTCAACGCCGGCATCATGCCGGTCATCCCCGTGAAGGGGTCCGTGGGCGCTTCAGGCGACCTCGCGCCGCTGTCGCACATGACACTCGCGCTCATGGGCGTAGGATCGGTGCGCGTACACGGCACGGTGTGCAGCGCAGCCGACGCCCTTGCCACCGCCGGCATCACGCCGCTTACCCTCGCGGCCAAGGAGGGGCTGGCCCTCATCAACGGTACGCAGGTGAGTACGGCCCTCGCGCTACACGGGCTCTTCATGGCGGAGCGGCTGCTCGAGGCCGGCACGGTGATCGGCGCGCTGTGCGTCGATGCGGCCAAGGGGAGCGATACGCCGTTCGACCCGCGCATTCACGCGGT
>DCZC01000047.1:11891-15535 GCA_002331565.1 Gemmatimonas sp. UBA2094 | reverse complement strand
TGAACCGCTGGTCGCGGCGGCGCTGCGCCGGGCCGGGATCTCCGGCGTCAGGGCGTCGCTGACGAGTGACTTTCCGATTGGCTCGGGGCTGGGTGGCTCGTCGGCGGCCGGCGTGGCGCTACAAGCGGCCATCGCCGCAATGGGTAGCCAGACCGTCTCCCGCGCCGAACTGGCCGAGCGCAGCCGGACCACCGAGGTGCACGAACTGGGCGTAGCCGGTGGCTTCCAGGACCACTATGCGGCGGCGTTCGGCGGCGCACTGGGACTGACGTTGGGGCGCACCCGACATGCCGAGCCGCTCGTGCTCACGGCGGCGACGACGGCCTCGCTCGAGGCCCGCCTCTGTGTGATCTACACCGGCGAATCGCGCATCTCCGCCGAAACCATCACCGCTGTGATCGACGCCTATCGGGATCGCGTGCCGCGAGTGGTGCAGGCCCTCGAGCGCATGCGTGATCTCGCGCGGGGGATGGCCGAATCCCTCCAGGCGGGCACGGTGAGCGAACTCGCCGAGCAGGTGAGCGAGCATTGGGTGCATCAGCAGTCGCTGCACCCAGCCATCACCACACCGCGCATCACGCAGATCGAGGCCGCCGTGCGGGCCGCCGGCGCCACGGGGTTCAAGGCGCTGGGCGCGAGTGGCGGTGGATGCGTGGTGGCCATCGCGCCGGTGGATGCGATGGAGGGGGTGCGACGGGCGGCCTCTCCGCTGGGGGAGGTGCTCCACTGGAAGGTGGCGCGAAGCGGAGTGCAGGTGGCGCTGGCTACAACGGTGGCGGACGCTCCAAACGACAGCCCGAGCGACTGACAGCGGCGCAGCGGTTCCGTCACGTGGCCGCCCGCCGCTAAACTGCGGTCGTGCCCTTTCCGCTCTCTCCCCTCGCCCTCACCTCCGCGCTCTGCGCGATCGATTCGCGCAATCCCAGCCTCGTTCCCGGGGCACCAGCCGAACGGGAGGCCGCGCTGTACCTCGCCAACGTGCTCGACGAGTGGGGGTTCGCGGTTACCACGCACGAGATCGCGCCGCAGCGCGTGAACGTGGTGGCGCGCATCGGTCCGGCGGGGGTCGCGCCGCTGGTGTTCAACGGACATCTCGATGTGGTAGGCACCGACGGCATGGCGCACGCGCCATTCACCCCCGACGTGCGCGAGGGGAACCTCTTCGCGCGCGGCAGCACCGACATGAAGGGCGGCATCGCCGCGATGTGCGTCGCGGCAGCACGCGCAGCCCAGCGGGGCGCCCTGCATCGCGAGCTCGTGATTGCGGCCGTGTGCGACGAGGAGTTTGCGAGCATCGGCACGAGCGCACTGCTCGCCGATGGGCTCGCGGCCACCGGGGCCATCATTACCGAACCCACCCGCCTCGCGGTGGTCCCGGCCCACAAGGGCTTTGCATGGCTCACCGTCACGGTGCATGGGCGTGCGGCGCACGGCAGCCGCTACGACGTGGGGATCGACGCCAATCGCATGGCCGCGCGTTTTCTGGCGGCGATCGACCGGTACGACACCGATCGGCTGGGCACGCGCACGCACCCGCTGCTCGGGCGCGCGTCGGTGCACGTACCGCTGATAGAGGGAGGCAGCGGGTGGTCCACATACGCCGAGCGCTGTACGGTGAAGCTCGAACGGCGCACACTGCCGGGCGAGGAGGCCGCAATGGTACTGGCCGAGGTCCAGGCGCTGGTGAATGCACTGCACGACGAGGACGCGCGCTTCTCGGCCACGGTGGAGTTGGGTGGATCGCAGCCCCCGCTCGAAACCGCCGCGACCCACGGACTCGTGACGTCGCTCGTGTCCGCCTGCCGCGCGCACGGCCTGCCGGGGGACATCGAGGGGCTCTATTGCTGGACCGATGCCGCCCTGTTCGCGCATGCCGGCATCCCCGCGGTGTGCTTCGGCCCCGGCGACATCGCGCGCGCGCACTCCGCGACGGAGTGGGTGGAAGTGGCGCAGCTGGAGGCGGCGGCGGACGTGCTGGAAACGGTGGTGGCGGCTCCGGTCGACTGAGCTGCGGAACGACGGCGCTTTCGCTCTCCGAGCGTTCGCTGTCCGAGCTTCCGTAGTACGGGGCACGGTCCCCCGCTAGTTTCACGACTCTATGCAGCCCAACACAGCGCAGTACGACCTCCTCGAGCGCGCCATCATCAACGGCGCCCGCATCATGATCATGCGGCGCGGCACGGAGTACGTCGTGATTCCCGAGCGGCTCCGGCTCGAGAGTGGCCGCGAGGTGATCGTAGCGCGCCATCCGAGCACAGGGCACCGGTTGGAGCTTGTCATCGACGAGATCGATTCACTGGAGGCGGTGCGGTGAGTGCCCGCTACCCGCTGGTTGCGGTCTATGCCGACGAATCGTGCCTCGGCAACGGCAAGAGCGGTGACACGCCAGGCGGGCTCGGCGCGCTCGTGGAATTCCGCAAGGCCGACGGGACGCTCGCCCGCTTCGATTTGTGGGCGTCGGAGCCGAACACGACCAACAACCGCATGGCGCTGCGCAGCGTCATCGACAGCTACGCGGCCATGTCGCGGAAGGGCAACCGCCTGTCGGTGCAGTTCACCACCGATTCCCGTTACATCGTGGACGGCATGACGAGCTGGGTGAAGGGGTGGATGGCGCGCGGGTGGCGACGAAAGGACGGTGCCGTGGAAAACGTGGAGCTGTGGCAGGCCGCCGTGGAGTCGATCGCACTGCACGACACGCAGTGGTGCTGGGTAAAGGGGCACGCGGGGCATCCGCAGAACGAGTACGCCAATCATCTCGCCACGCGTGCCGCCGCCATGCAGGACGCGACCGACGGGCTCGTGCCTTCGCAGTTCGACACGTGGCTGAACGCGCAGGGACCGAAGACCCGCTCGCAGCCGCTCTCACCGTTTCCCGTGGCGGAACGGTTTGTGCCAGCCGCGCCGTTGCCGTCCCGTTCCGCGGTGCGTCCTTGAGGTGAATGGCCTCCCGGCGCCGAGCGCTCGGGGCGGACGGCAGACAGCCTCGGCAGACAGCAGCGCGACCGGGCGGGATTGAATCCCATCGCCCGGTCGACGTGTATTGTGGGTATGAGATCTCGTGTTCTCGTGCTTACCGGCGCGTGGTTGCTGGCGGGCTGTGCCTCGACCGGCTCGACGGGTGCGCCCGTGGCGGCGGCCTCCTCGATGACCGATGGCGCGCCGTCGGTGCAGCCGCCATGGCGCTGGCCCGTGCGCACCCTGCCGCACGTCGATCTCTGGCTGCACGCCTTCGCCGTGCTGAGCGACGACAGCGCAGCGGTGCCGCTCTACCGACGCGGTTATCGTGATTCCATCACGGTCATCAAGAACCAGCGCAATCTGCTTACGGCGCTCGACGGCAATCGCGAGCGGCTCGTGCGGGGACTGCGCAGCAACGGCTACCTCGACGCGCAGTTCCTCCCGTTCGGCTATGCGAGCTGGGACGAGATGCGAGCGACCATCGAGCAGTTCCTGCAGCTCAACGGTGATGCGCGGCGTGCGCCCACCCGCGAGGCGGGCATGCGCATGGCGCCGCTCGCCGCGATTTTCGCCACCGCTGCCGATCGGGAGTGGTTGCGCCTGTTCGTCACCGGCGTGCAGGACGAGGGCACGCGATTCCTGCTGCCCGAACATCAGAAGCTGCTGCGTGATCGCGCCGCGAC
>DCZC01000047.1:11113-11611 GCA_002331565.1 Gemmatimonas sp. UBA2094 | reverse complement strand
TCGCTGCCCGTGGGCGGTGAGGGGCGCACGGGCGCCGGCTACACGGGACGCACGATGGTGGCAGTCACCTACCCGGGTCGTGCGTCCGACGCGATGGAAGTGCTGTATGTCTTCGCGCACGAAGCCACCGGCGCGCTGGTGGGGCCGGCGGTGAGCGACAATACCACACCGGCCGAGCAGCGGGCGGGCATCGCCGCTCGCCACGTCTCGTCGGGGCAGGTGCAGGCGGGAGCGATGCTGCTGACGAGGCTGGCCCCGGAGCTGCTGCCGGGCTACCAGCGCTACTATCTGCGCCAGTCTGGGCAGCGGGTCCCGGGCGAAACGCGCGACGCCTACACCGCGGCATTCAACGCCACGTTCACCCTGCCGGCCGCCATCCGCGACGCGCTGGCGAAGCAGATCGACATCGTGCTGAGCGGCATCTGACATGAGCGAACTTCCCCGTACGGCGCTGGAGCGGGTGCTCGCCCGCGCCGCCGAGTTGCAAAACAGCGACCC
>DCZC01000047.1:0-10859 GCA_002331565.1 Gemmatimonas sp. UBA2094 | reverse complement strand
GTGCTGCATGTGCGGCAGGCGATCGCCGAGGAGCGTGCACAGCTCACGCTCCCGATGACGGTGAGTGGTGGCTGGCTCTCGGCCGTGGGGCCGGCGCTGGTGAGCGCGCAACGCACCGTGAACGGGACGCCCGACCAGTTGCTCCGCACCCTCGAGTCGTTCCTCCCGCGGAACGAGCACATGGTGGCGGTGCGACGCACCACCGACCGCATGGTGTGGGAGCCGCGCCGGGATCCCCTCGGCAACTTCTTTCGGTCGCTCGGCTCGGGTGGCCGCCGGTTCGATCTCGTGCGTCTCGACCAACTCGTGGTGACGGCCACGCGCATCGACGACGCGCGCTCGGTGCTGCGCTTCGACGCGGTCGTGGACGGTGCGCGACGGGCGGTGCGTACGGCGACGATCGGCGCAGCGGGCGCCGGGCTACTGGTGGTGCTCATGGCGTCGGTGCCGTTGCTGTACTTCGCGTTGGTCATTCCGCAGGTGGCCGCCGTCACGGTGGCCCTGCTCGGCGCCATCGCGGCCGGGGTCACCTGGCTCAGCTGGCGCACCATGACACGCACCTTCCGCACCATGGTGGGTCGGGTGCAGCAGCGCGTGGAGTTCGTGCTCGATGAAGCGCAGCACGGCCGGCTCGAACAGCCAGCCAGTCTGCTGGAGAAGATGCTGAAGGGGCCGAGCCCGTTTTAGGGGGAGGGTGCGCGCGTGGCGGAGGCGGATCACGGTGCGCACATTCGGGGAGATGGTCCGTGTCGCGTGATTTCCTCCACCGGTGCCCCCATGATCCGATCTGCCCCGTTCGCGCGCGCTTTCGCGGCACGCGTCCTCGTCGTCACCACCCTGGTCTCGCCCGTGGCCTCGCTGCGTGCGCAGACCGTGGCGACCAACGCCGACGTCTTGGCGGCCGAGCGGTTGTTCTCGGCCTGGATGGACGGCCAGCTCGCGTATCGCGGGCTGCCGGGGGTGTCGGTGGGTGTGGTGTACGACCAGCAGCTCGTGTGGTCGAAGGGTTTCGGCTACGCCGACGTGAAGAACCGGGTGCCGATGACGCCGCAGGTGAAGTTCCGCATCGCCTCGCACAGCAAGATGTTCGCGGCCGTCGCCATCATGCAGCTTCGCGAAGCGGGGAAGCTGCGCCTCGATGATCCCGTGCAGAAGCATCTGCCGTGGTTCACGGCGCAACCCGCCGGCGACGACGACGGGGATATCACCATCGAGCATCTCCTGTCGCACATGTCGGGGCTGCCGCGCGAAGCGGGCGACCACTGGTCCACCGAGCAATTTCCGAGCGAAGCGGAGATCCGGATGTTGTACGGCCAGCGCAAGGCGGCGTTCGCGCCGAATACGCGGTGGAAGTATTCGAATCTCGCGTTCGCGGTAGCTGGTCTCGTGGTGGAGCAGATCACGGGCACACGCTGGGCCGACTACGTGCAGCAGCAGATCTTCACGCCCCTCGGCATGACCAGCACCAGCGTGGACCGGAAGGTGGACGGGCTGACGGTCCCCTATTGGCGGCGGCTGCCCGACGGATCTCGCGAACCGCTGCGCTTCGTGGACGCGCGCGGTATGGCGGCGGCCACGGGCATGACGTCGAACGTGGACGATCTCGCGAAGTTCGTGTCGGCGCAGTTCCGTCGCGGGCCGCGCGGCGGGGCGAACGTGCTGAGCGCCGCCTCGTGGCGCGAGATGCAGCGCGTGCGCGCGGTGGACGAATCGTGGACCAGCGGCAGTGGCCTCGGGTTCGACTTCCAGCGCATTGGCAACCGCACGTGGATCGGGCACGGCGGTGGGTACGCCGGCAACACCACGCAGACGTATTTCAACGTGAGCGACAAGGTGGGCGTGATCGTGCTGACCAACACGAACGATGCCGGGCCCGGGCAGATCGCGGAACAGCTGATTGCGACGGTGGGCGCCGCGGTGGCGAAGGCGGCGCCCGCGTCCAAAGGCACCGTGGCGTGGGATCCGTCGTGGGCCCGTTTCGCCGGGATCTATCGCACGGTGTTCGGCGACCAGCAGGTGGTGCTGATGCACGAGAAGCTGGTGATCATCACGCCGAATGCCACGACCATCGGCACGCCGCTCACGCTGGAGCCGCTGGGTGGCGATCAGTTCCGCATGATGGCGCCGACCGGCGGCGGCGCGATCGGCGAGGTGGTGCGCTTCGTGGAAGAGAACGGAAAGGTGACCCGCATGATCACCGGCGATTCCTTCGGCGTACGCGTGCCCTGAGCGGGCGGGTCAGCCCGCGATCGCGAGTTCGAAACTGCGCCGGCGGACGCGGGCCACGAGCCAGCGGACGCCGGCGTTGCTCATGACCAGCATGCTACCGGTCATGAGCAGACTCTTCACCTCGCGACGCGTGATCTTCACGCTGCCGCCGGGCTGGAGCATCGCATTGCTCTGCACGAGATCACGGAGCGTCGCATACGCCAGCAGCAGCGGCAGAATGCAGAAGAGCCGGATGCTCACCGCGCGCCGTGGAATGTCGAGAAGGTACACCAGCGCCTCCTCGAGGTCGTGCCACGCGAGCTTGATGAGTTGCGTGAGCGCTTCGCGGTTCTTCGCGATGAGTTCGGGCGCGAGTATGCGGCTCTGGGTGCTGCCATGCGCCCGGAGGAGTTCCTCGGGGACGTACACCGAGTTCTCCTGCTCCGCATCGGCGGCGACGTCCTTGAGGATGTTCACCGTCTGCAGCGCTTCGGCGAAGGCGCGACAGCGTTCGCGCAGCACGGCGTAGCGCCTGGTGCCGATGCTGGGGGAATGCTCGTGCCAGAGGTCGGTGAGCATGTATCCCACGGTGCCCGCCACGTAGTAGCAGTACTCCTTGTACTCCTCGATGGTCTGAATGCGGATACCAGCGGGATACAGGAGCACGAACTTGCGCATGCCCACCGCCATCTCGGCCACCCATTTGCGCACCAGCTCCCGGGTTTTGGCAGGGAGCCGGGCGAAATGCTCGAACACCAACGGGGTGTTCTTCGTGAGCGTGAGATGGGCGAGGTCGCCGGTGAGCCCCTGCACGCCGGCGGTGAAGCGGCCGAGCGCCTCCGCGTCGTTGAAGGCGGCAAGGAAGTCGTCGAACAGCGCCGCCTTGACCTGCGGGTCGATGCCTGGGGCGTCCTCCACGGTGTCGGCGATGCGACAGAGCAGATAGGCGTCGAGCACCGCCTGCCCCAGATCGCCGGGAAGCGCCTTGATGCCCAGCGCGAAGGTGCGCGAGACGGCCGGCAGGATGGCCGTGCAGAATCGCGCCGCGTCACGGCGGGCGAGGGCGTCTGAAACCGGGGCGGGGAGGGACATATCCGTCGGAAGATACGAGGGGCGTGGGGTGTCGTCACTGTCCGTTCTGGGGCTGGTGTCATTTTCGTGCCACGTCTGTTTGTATCCGTGGAAGGCTGTTCCCGGCGTCCTGCCTCCGCCCCCCTGTTCCCTGCTCCCGCCCTCGCAGTGTCCGACCTGACGCACCTCTCCGCCGCTGACGCTCCGCCCGGTTTCCGGGGGGTGTTCCGCACCGACCTCACGGCCCGCGCGCTGTATGCCGAGGGGGCGGGCATCGCACGCTGTTGGCCGGCCGCGGTGGCGGTTCCGGCGGAGGCGGACGACGTGGGGGTGCTGGCGGCTTGGGCCAAACGCACCGGAGCGGCGCTGATTCCCCGCGGGTCGGGGAGCGGCATGGCAGCCGGTGCGATCGGGCCCGGGGTGGTGGTGGACCTGTCGCGGCTCAATGCGATCGGCGTCGTGGAGTTGGAGGCGCGGCGTATGCGTGTAGGGACGGGCGCGCTCCGGGGAGCGATCGACACGGCGGCACGCGCGCGGGGGCTGCGGTTTCCGGTGGATCCATCGAGCGGCGCGTTCTGTACCATCGGCGGCATGGTGGCGGCCAACGCGGCCGGAGCGCGCACACTCAAGTTCGGCGCGACCCGTCCCTGGGTGCTGGGCGTGCGGTGCGTTTTCGATGATGGCTGCGACGCGTGGATCCACCGGGAACGGCCGCTGCCCGCGCATCTGCCGGCCGTCGCGCGCCTGCTGCGCGCCGTGGAGGAGATCAGACGGGGTGTTCCGCTCGCGGCGCTGATGCACCAAGGGGTCCGGAAGGAATCGAGCGGCTACGGGTTGGCCGCGATGCTGTCCCCTGGGGGGCATCTGGTCGACCTGCTCGCCGGGAGCGAGGGAACGCTGGCGCTGTTCACGGAGGTGGAGTTGGCGCTGACACCCGTACCGGCCGGGACGGCGACGGTATTGGCCACGTTCCCGCATCTCGAGGATGCGACGGCCTGTGCGGTGGCGGCAGCCGGGGCGGGCGCGAGTGCGTGCGAACTGCTCGACCGGACGTTCCTCGACGTCGCCGAGCGTGGCGGCCCGACCGGAATTCCGGGCGACTGTGAGGCGGTTCTGCTGATCGAGGTCGAGGGGGCGGACCTCGCCGAGATTTTTGCAAATCTCGCTGAAATCACGTCACTTTGCGGTCAGTTTCGAGCCACTTCAGTGACAAAAGCCGTCAATTCCGATCAGGAGCGAACTCTCTGGTCGCTCCGTCACGCGGCGAGTCCCATCCTGTCGCAGCTGGCGCCGCGCCTGCGCAGCATGCAGTTCATCGAAGACGGATGCGTTCCGCCCGAGCGGTTCCCGGCCTATGTGCGCGGGGTGCGGGCCGCCCTGCAGCGCGCCGGTACCCTTGGCGTGATCTTCGGCCATGCCGGCGATGCGCATGCGCACGTGAACCCGCTGGTGGATACACGGGCCCACGGCTGGCGCGACCGGGTGCATGGCCTGCTCGACGAGGTGTGCGACCTCACGGCGCGACTTGGCGGGACACTGGCGGGTGAGCACGGCGACGGGCGGCTGCGGGCACCGCTGCTCGACCGTGTGTGGGGGCTGGAAGCGCGCGGCGCATTTGCTCACGTAAAGGCGGCCGCCGACCCGAGCGGGGTGTTGAACCCCGGGTGTAAAGTCGTCGGCGCGGGAGCCGTTCCGTTCGAGGTGCTGCGTCACGACCCGGAGGCGCCGTCGCTGCCGCCCGACGTGGCGGCGATGCTGGGCGACATCGAACGGACGCGGGACTGGGCGCGTTTCCGGCTGGGGCCGGCTACTGGTTTCCCATGCGCACCGACGCCAGCAGCTCGATGAGCTGGGCCATCGGCGCCTCGTTCAGGACGGCCATGGCCTCGGTGTCGGCACTGTCCATCGTGGGGTCGAGCTGCGCCAGCAGCGCTTCGCCCTGCGCGGTGATACGGCAGAGTACCTGACGGCGGTCGGGACGGCTGCGGTCGCGGGTCACGAACCCCGCCTGTTCCAGTTTGTCGAGGAGCCGCGTGACCGTGGACCCTTCGTCGATCATGCGATCCCGGATGGCCAGGGTGGGCAGTCCCTCGTCACCCGCGCCACGGAGAATGCGGAGTACGTTGTACTGCGCGAGGGAGATGCCGTACGGTTCGACGAGCCGGGCATAGCGGCGGGAGACCACCGAGGCGGTGCGCATCAGCGCGATGACGGCTTCCTGCGCGCGCGAGCGGAAGGGGCGGGTCTGCTGAATCTCCTGCTGCACCGAGCGGGAGCTGACACGATCCGTGGTCATTGGCGTTGGCGGAGGGGAGCAATGTCGGGCGCGTTGCCAGCGACCAAACGGTACCCGGTACGAAATTGTTCGTCGGCTGCGTTAAACTACAGTGACAGCGCACTGCCGCGTATCGGGTGCGTGCGGAACCGCCGACCTTTTTCCCGATTCCTCCGATGCCGCTCTCCGACGCCGCCATTCTTCGCGAGCCCACCGTGACGGTGCTCGCCCGTCCGCAGTTCAATGAACCGGCGCACATGCCGGTGCAGTGGATCGGCGACGCCACCGATGGCGAGCGGCTGTCGGAGTTCGCCGGTCGTCTGTGCTACATGAGCCAGCGCAATCCGGCCGGTCGCTCCACGCACGAGTACATCGAGAACATCAAGAAACAGGGGCACGGCAGTGTACTCGAGCATGCGAACTACTCGCTGCTGCTCGAGGGGGTGAGCCGTTCGCTCACGCACGAACTCGTGCGGCATCGCGCGGGCTTCGCGTACTCGCAGTTGTCGCAGCGCTACGTCGACGAGAGCGAGGCGCAGTTCGTGATGCCGCCGGCGATCATCGGTGACGCGCCACTCGAGGGCGCGTGGACGTCGCAGGTGAGCTCGGCGCTCGACAGCTACATCGCCCTGGTCGATCAGCTGATGAACCGGTACGCGTGGGTCGACGACAAGGTGCATCGCCGCAAGATGGCGCGCGAAGCGGCGCGCGGCGTGCTGCCCAACAGCACCGAAACGAAGATCGTGATCACGGGTAACGCGCGCGCGTGGCGCACCATGCTCGAACTGCGGTCGAGTGAAGCGGCAGAACTCGAGATCCGCCGGCTGGCCGTGCAGACGCTGCGCGTGTTGCAGACCGAAGCGCCGGCGTTCTTCAGCGATTTCGAGATCTACACGGCTTCGGATCGACGTGAGGCGGCACGCATCGGCTATCACAAGGTGTGAATCGAGCGGTGCAGCGGCGATGACGCGGTGGTGAAGCGGTGCGCCCGTTCTGCGCTACCGAATCCCTGCCCTGCTGCCGTCTCCCGGCTCCCGGCTCCCGTCAAGATTCCTTCCGAATACAAAGCGGGCGGACACCGATCCGGTGCACCGCCCGCTTTTTCCTGCGTTGTCTGACGGAACAGGGTTCAGTCTGCCTCCGTGGCATCGTACGAATACGCATCCGCCTGCCGCAGCGAATCGAGCCAGCTTTCCGTTCCGGCCTCGTCGTCGAGCGAACCGCCACCGTTGGCGCCGCCGGTCCCGCTGGCGAGCGAGAAGGTGAGCGCCCGGTCCGTGCCTTCCGGCCAGTCGGGCATCGCGAGCCCGGCGGCCACCCGTCGCAACGTCGGCCCGCAATCCCCGAGCAGTTCGGAGGCCCGCGCTTCGAGTGTATCGAGAGGAATGTCGAGGTCCTGCGTCACCAAGCGACCGGTCGCGCCGTCACGCCACGCCGAGTCTCCCACCGCGCCACGGTCGGGCCAGACACCGAGGTGCCGCACGACACCCGACGCGGACGCTTCCATCCGTTCACTTTCGAACGTGGCAGCCAAGGCGAGGGCGAGCGACTGCGCGTCGGCCTCGCCGTACAACGTCACCACTTCACGCCGCGAGCGCGTCCCGAACGGAAGCACGGGAATGGAATTCACGTGCGCGAGTACCGGCGAATCGCTCGGACGGGCCTCGAGTCGAACGAGGACGTCCATGGGTTTCTCCTGCGTCTGATGTCCTGAAAGGACCGGTGGGGCTCGCTTTGTCGCGTGCGCCGTCCACGTGAGAAAGACGCGCCCGCCGGTGTCGAACAACGCCCCGGGAGCTCGAGTCGTGCCCATCGCGATCCGCCCCACCGGTTCAGTTGCAGGAGCGTTACGCAACAGGCCAGCGTGATCAGGCGTCCCGGTCGGTCGCGTGCAGCCAGATCCCGCCAAGCAGCGCCAGCGCGAGGGCTGCTCCGATGGGAACAGCGCCGGGTATGGTGGACGTCACCGCATAGCCAATGCGCAGCGTCGCCGGCAGCCAGGTTCCCGCCAGCACGGTGTAGGCGGCGGCGAGGGCCAGCGCGACGAGCACCCGCGTCACACCGCGGAACGGGAGCACGAGCAGCGCGAGCAGAATCCCCCACGCCGTCGCGACGGCCAGATGATGCAGGTAGCCGAGCGCCACCGACGTGAGCGGAGCGGCGGCGGAGACCACGCCGAGTCGCTCGAGCAAACCGCGACCGGCCAGCCGGAAGGCGCGCCCCGCTTCCCCCTCCCGCCACCCGAACCCGAGCAACGCCCCGCCGGTCGCGATGGTCGCGAGGGTGCCGGTCGCAAAGGCGGCGTCGAGCACGCGGTCGAAACGTCCCGACGGAACGGAGGAGGCCATGAACGGAAGATATCATGCGGAGTGCCCGGGGCGGACGACGGATTCACGGCAGCGGACGCGGTGATTCTCACCAGCCCCGAGTGATGGGATACCGCGTCGGGCATCGCAGGGGCAGCCGGTGACCCGTTAGGTTGCTCGCTGAGGGATAGTTGATGCTCCGCCGTCCGCCGCACTGTATCGTCATGGCCAACACGACCACGTCCGCTGTTCGCTGCACCGTTCGCGCCACCTGCACTGCCTCTCTGCAGTTGACCGCGCTGCTCTCGGCCGTGGTGGTATTCGCGGCCACGCCGGGCCCCGCAGCGGCCGCGGCGCTCCCCGTCCTGCGGCGTGATCCGCTGGCACGTGCCACGCAGCCGCCGGCCGCGAAGGCGGGCAGTTCCCCACAAGTGCCAGCGGCGGCGAATGCGCCGCCGGGTCCGCGGCGGCCCAACGAACTGGGGCGGTTCCCCATCGTGGAGTGGCATCAGGTGGTGGAGAAGGACGGCACGTACAAAGTGTCGCGCGAGCGGTTCAAGGCCGAGTTGGCCGAGTTGCACCGTCGCGGATACGTGCCGGTGAACCTGTCGGAAATCCTCGACCGCACCTTCGACGTGCCCGCCGGCAAGACACCGGTCCTGTTCACCTTCGACGACGCCTCGCCGAGCCAATTCCGGTATATCGAGCGGAACGGCCAGCTGATCGTGGACCCGTCGAGTGCGGTGGGGATGCTGCTCGATTTCCTCAAGACGCATCCGGACTGGAAGCCCAAGGGGCTGTTCTGCATGCTGCCGGCGGCCGAAGCGGGGCACGCGTTCTTCGGCGACAAGGGGATCGACGGCCAGAAGACCGGGTGGCGCCTGAAGAAGGTGCAGTTTCTGCACAGCCAAGGCTTCGAGCTGTGCAACCACACACTGTGGCACGCGAAGCTCAGCAAGTACAGCGACGCCGTGGTGCAGGAGCAGCTGGCGCGCGGTGCCATGGCGATCGACAGCGCCGTGCCCGGATACCGAGTGCGCGGCCTCGCCCTACCCTACGGATTGTGGCCAAAGAACCGCGCGCTCACCCTGAAGGGGTCGTGGTACGACAAGAAGGCCAAGCAGACCGTGTCGTATGCACACGAAGCGGTGTTCGAGGTCGCCGGCGGTCCGGCGCGGAGCCCCTACGACCCGCAATTCAATGCGAAGGCGCTGCCGCGGGTGCCACTGCAGGGGGGCACGAAGCTCACGACGACACTCGACGAGATGGACAAACCGGGGAGCAAGTGGGCGCGGTTCGTATCGGATGGGAATCCGAAGACGGTGGCGAGGCCCTAACCGCGCATCCGTTCGCAGTCATCCCATCGGTCCACCGCGCGGCGCAGATGCGGGATGACGATGCTGCCGCCGACGATGAGGCCGATACTCATGGTCTCGAAGACCTCGTCGCGCGTTACCCCTTCTTCGGCGCAGCGCACGATGTGGTAGGTGATGCAGTCGTCGCAGCGCAGCACGAGCGACGCCACGAGGCCCAGCAGCTCCTTCGTCTTCACATCGAGCGCGCCCCCTTCGTAGGCGCGGCCGTCGAGATTGAAGAAGCGATTGATGACGAGATTGTTCTCACCGAGGATGCGCGTGTTCATGCGCTCGCGGAACTGCCGGAACTCGGCGAGCGCAGCGCTCTCGACGGGCTGCGTGTGATCGTGCGGCGGTCCGCCGGCGGTGGTATCGGTCATGCACGCGTATCCGTCAGAATTGGTAATTGCGCAGCGTCTTGAGCGCCGTTTCGAGCGCGGCCCGTTGCTGTTCGGTGGGGGAGTTGTTCCAGAGCTCCTCGTAAGCGCCGATGGCCATGTCGAGCGCTTCGCGATCGTGTTCGGCGGCGGCCAGCGACGCGGCGTTGTCGGCGAGGGCGGCCTTGGCGAGCATGTCGTCCGGGAAGCGCTGTGCGACTTGCAGCCACCGGATGGTGCGGTCACGCTGATTGGCTTCCGTGAGGGCCCACATGTGCCACGCCCCGCGGTTTTCGGGATCGGCGGAGAGGGCGCGCGAGGCGAGTTCACCGACGACGTCGGGGCCGCGTCCCGAGAGCCAGTAGGCGTTGGCGAGGATCACGAGCGCGCGGGCGTTGTTGGGCTGGTGATCGACGACGCGTTCGTAGAGCGGGCCCGCGACTTCGGGCATGTGCAGCCACGGCTCGGCGGCGGAGACCAGTGCGTCCGGGGTGACGCCGTCCCGGAGGTGATGGAGGCGCTCCATGAGGGCGCCGACGTTGCCGGAGGCTTCGTAGGCGTTCACGGCGTCGGCCAGCGCGGCCGGGAGATCGACGAGAGGAGCAATCATGGAGGAAAACTAGAAGGGGCCGGAATGGGGGCTGTCGCGCGTCACCGTGCGGTCACCGGACGGCTCTTGGGGTTGCGCGAACGGCCCGGTGACGCAATGTTCACTGAGCCTCGAAGGGTTTCCCGATGTTGCCGCGCCTTGGCATGTTGCGTGGCGGCGGAGACGAGAGGGCTGCACCGACAGCCGGCGTGGTCATCGGCACACCGAACCGCGACCCATTCGAGCGACCGGAGGGCTACCCTCCGTGTGGTCCCCCCAAGCGGTACCGGCGTCGCCACGCCATGCGAGAACGGCCTGAGCTGTTCTGCATATGTGTCACGCGTCGCCGGCTCGAGACGGCCCCATTTCCGTCCCCCAGTAGCCCGCACCGTTCTGCGCCATCGCGCCTCACGAACCCGAAGCAGGGTTTGTCCTTCAGGCCCCGCCCTGTGCTGCACGTCGCAGTACAGGCGCGAGCCGTGCTCCGTTCGACTGAACGCGAGCGCCCAGTACCACTCGCAGTAGTCGAATGACCGAACCGAAACGTCCTGCCCGCCGCCCGCGCACGCGAACGACCGCCGAACCCGCTGGCGACGACAATCCGTATCTCGATACGCCGAAGCCGCGCACGAAGCGCGCGGCCGCGCCCGAAGCCGCGGCCGACGCGTCGCCCCCGTC
>DCZC01000024.1:10854-11084 GCA_002331565.1 Gemmatimonas sp. UBA2094 | reverse complement strand
TCGTCACGGCGCTGACGCCCACGGCCGGCGCCCAGCCAGCGCGGGCCGCGCGGCTGCTCCGTGCGGGCGACCTCGACACGCTCGCCCTGCGTGATGCCGGCCGCCGGATCGCCTACGGGCCGGATTCGCTGCAGTTCGGCGAACTCCGCCTGCCCCCGGGTCTCGGAGCCCGGGAGCAGGCGCCGGTTGCCATCGTGGTGCACGGTGGATGCTGGATTTCCAGCTTCGCC
>DCZC01000024.1:10425-10647 GCA_002331565.1 Gemmatimonas sp. UBA2094 | reverse complement strand
ACACCGCGGCGCTGGCCGATTCGCTCGCGGCGCAGGGCGTCGCCACGTGGAACGTGGAATACCGCCGCGCCGACCACCCGGGGGGCGGCTGGCCCGGCACCTTCGCCGACGTGGCGAACGCCACCGACTACCTGCGTGTGCTGGCCCGGCAGTACCCGCTCGACACGTCGCGCGTGGTGGCCGTCGGGCATTCGGCCGGCGGCCATCTCGCGCTCTGGCTGG
>DCZC01000024.1:397-10219 GCA_002331565.1 Gemmatimonas sp. UBA2094 | reverse complement strand
AGCCGCGTAAACCTTTCCCCCGCGTCTCCGCTCACCACGGGTGCCCCCCTCGCACTCACGGGGGTGGTCTCGCTGGGCGGTGTCTCCGACCTCGACGAGTTCGCGACGCGCCTGTCCAGCGGCTGCGGCCGCGGCGCGGCGATGCTGTTGGGTGGTACCCCCGCCGCGCTCCCCGATCGCGTGGCGCTCGCCTCGCCCATCAGACGCGTGCCGCTCGGCGTCCCCAGCGCTCACGTGGCCGGCGAGCAAGACGGCATTGCCCCCGACAGTGTTCGCGTCGCGTACGTGCGTGCCGCCGTCGCCGCCGGTGACCCGTCGCCATTCAACGTGACCGTACCCGGTGGCCATTTCGAGGTGATCGCCCCCCGCACCCTGGCTGGTAGCGAGGCCATCCGTCAGACATTGCGCCTGCTGGGGCGTTCGCCGAAATGACGCCTGCGGGATGATGCCGCCGCGCTTTACAGACGTGGGCGCGGGCGGCATCCTCCAAGCACGCGTTTCCCCTATCCGGAGTCCCCGCCATGAAGGACAACCAGTTCAAGTCGCTGCTCAAGAAGACGCAGGCCAAGGCCGCGCAGGTGAAGAAGCCCAGCAAGCAGGCCTACGATCCCACGCTTGCGGCCACCCGCGGCACCGATGAGCGCGACGATTCGGAAGCCAAGGAAATCTTCAAGGAAATGAAGCGCCGCGAGTTCTGATGACGCGGCCTTGGGAGGTCCGGTGCGAGGCGTCAGAGTCGGTTTCTAGCGAGGCCTCGCCTGCCCGCCGGTCACATCAGGGGCGCGTCCGGAGACGGAGAGTCTGTTGAGCGACCAGTCGTACTGCCGGTAATAGAGCAGCGCCTTCCCCTCCTCCAACCGTTTCCGCTGCGGCTCGGTGGGCCGCAACGTGACGTACGGCGCCACGAACAGTACCATCTCCTTGCGCGTGCTGCCAAAATCACGCTCGTACGCTTCGAACAGGCGGTTGAGCCCCAGCACGCCGTTGCGATACCACGTTCTGGTGGTGTCACCGAGGAATCGCCGCGTCTGATCTTCGAGCTGCTCGCCCAGCCTCGCCCCCACATAGGCTTCGCCGCGCAGCGGCGGCGCGCCCTTCGATGCCGGCACGATGGCGAAGTGCACCCGTGACTCGTGGAACTCGCGGCGGAGGATGCGATGCAACACCTGGTCGAGCGTGTACACCCGCCCGCCAGCCCGCACGATCTGCTCGTTCCACGGTCCCTTCAGCTGCAGAAATCCGAGTGTGCGATTGATGTTGCGAATGGACTCGCGCTCGTGGTGGCGAAGCACCAGCTGGATGGTGTACGCGTTGTACACGTTGATCCAGTACGCAAGACGCTCGTCATCGGAGAGCGAGCTCACGCGTGCCGTGTCCAGCGACGCAAGGTAGCGCGTGAACTCCGGCGCGCGGGCGAACGCCTCGTAGTCCACGAGGCCGTCGCGCACGTGCGTCCTGAGCAGGCGGTCGAACGGCGCATGCAGCGCCGCGTCACGCAGCGGCTGCGCCGCGAGGGTAGCCACACCCCCCGTCATCTGCAGCACTACTGCAGCGAGGAGACGCACGGAACGTGTTGCCACCAGCATTATCGTTCACCCATGTCAACGGACTGGTTACTTGGTATCTGGCGCCTCGTTCGCGCCGACGAACCGCTCGACTTCGCGCCCGGTGTACGGATGGAATTCCTCCCCGACGGCGTGTTGCACTATCACGTGGACGTAGCCGGCACCGACCAGGTCATCGCGCTCGTGTATCGCGTCGAGGGTGACATGCTGCACACCGACAACCCCGCCGCACCGCACACGTTGTCCGTCCGCATGTCGCACGGAGAAGGTGACAGCCTTCTCTTCGACTTCGGCGGCCCGCGCGCGCTGCTCGTGCGCGAGGTCTAACGGCGCACGCGTTCATGTGCGGCAGGCCGCGCGAAATGGTCAAGGGCCGTACACGATGGAGGACGTACCCTGACGGATGTCGCGGGCGCCGGCAGCGACGCCCGATCCCACGGCAAAAGCCGCCGCGAGCGCGGTGCCCACCCCGACGATAGGAAGGAGCCCCACCACGGCGCTGCCGGCGAGAAACGCAGCGCCGCCGGCGGCCCACGGCGCGATGCGCTTCTGCACGGCGTCGACGTACCGGAGCCGGTTGCGCACGAACCGGCGCGTGGAACCGTGCAACACGATGGCCAGCACGGTGGCGATGGCGAACGAAACGAGCAGGGAAATCATGGGTCCTCCGGAATCGCAGCGAGGCTGCGGGGATCGCGCACCGGAACGGTGTCACGCGCGCAGGGCTGTCTCTCCTAACGACGAACCGGGACGGAGGTTTCAGCCCCATCCCGTCGTGTCACAGCGCCACGCAGTCAGCCGACCGGCGGCCGACCGTTCGGGGGACGGCCCGCAGGCATCGCCAGCTTGGTGTACGCGCCGGGCACGGTGAAGAGATCGTTGGACAGGCGTTTGCGCTCCACCTTCACCACCTCGAGCGGTACCGAACCATCGGGCATGGTGACCTTGAGCGGAAACTCGTTGCCGAGTTCGCGCTGCCACCGGACCGCCCCACTCTGCCGGATAGCGTCGGTGGGATTCACGAACCGTCCGAGCTCTCTGGACACGCACATGTCGGCGGTCCCGGTCTTCGCCGTGATGAGGACATGCTCGCAGGTCACGCCGGCCACGGTTTCCATCTTTCCCGTGCGTACCACCTTCGCGTCGTCGCCCGCGCCCGGGGCCCGCTTGGCGGCCGCCGTGACGAGCGAGTCGAACATGTTCATCTCCATGTACGCGCTCTGTGCCGGCATCAGCATGTACATCTTCTTTTCCGCCGGGACGAACAGCAGCGAGGGCCCCGCCACCGGCATGCCGACGGGGGCGGTCATGTTCACCCGCACCTTCCCCGCCCGCATGAGATACTCCATCTCCTGACGCATCGTGCCCTGCGCCGTGCTGGACGACATCCGGATGGTCACCGCTCCTTCGAAGGGCGCCTGGGCCCCCGCCGCGGTACCCGCCGTCATGCCGACACCGGACAACAGCAGCGCTGCCGAGCAGTATCGTCGTCCGAACCGGCTTGCGGTCATGCAAGTCCTTTGCGAATGGCCAGAAGGACGAGCTCCGCAAACCGGTCTATCTCGTCTACCGACGTGTACACGTTGGGCGTGACGCGGATCCCCTGAAACTCCTTGTGCACGATGGGGGTCTGCACCACCCGATACTTGCCCATCAGCCACTCGCCCAGCTTCACCGGGTCGAGGCCGTCGACATTGAAGAACCCGAGTCCGCCGCCCCACGGAGAGTCGAGCGGCGTCAGCACCTTCACCCGCCCCTGCCCTTCGGCGATGAGGCGCTTTGCCCAGCGGTCGCGGAGATACACGAGACGCGCCGACTTGCGGGCCGCGCCCAACGCACGATGGAAGGCGAGCGACACGGCAATGGCGTTGTGGTTCGCCGCCGGATGCGTGCCGATCTCCTCGTACTTCCGGATATCATTCGCCTGCCCCTCGTTCTCGGCGTACATCGGCCAGATGGTGGGGATCTTGTCGCGGCGCACGTACAGGAAGCCGGTGCCGATGGGCGCCAGCAGCCACTTGTGGAGGCTCGTGCCGTAGTAGTCGCAGCCGAGGTCGTCACGCGTGAACGGGAACTGCGCGAACGCGTGCGCGCCGTCGACGAACGTCTCCACGCCCTTGGCCCGCGCCATCGCCACCAGCTCCTTCACCGGGAGAATCTGTCCCGTGAGGTTGGTAATGTGCGTGATTTCCATGACCCGCGTGCGCGGCGTGATTCCCGCCGCGAACGCCTCGACGATCTCCTTCGGCGACGTGCACGGCACGGGGAACGAGATCTCCTTCACCACGATCCCCTGCCGCCGCGCGCGCTGCTTCCAGCCGTTGATCATGCGGCCGTAATTCTGATTGCTCAGCAGCACCTCGTCGCCGGGCTTGAGGTCGATGCCGTTGATGAGCGTGAGCAGCCCCTCGGAGGCGTTGCGCGTGATTGCCATCTCTTCCGGGTCGCACCCGAACTCGCGGGCGACTTCCCGGCGCACCACTTCGATGCGCGGCTCGAGGTCGCGCCACATGTGAATCACCGGCAGCAGATTGCCGTAGCGCAGGTCCCGCTCGAGCTGCGCCATCACGTGCGTCGGCGCGGGCGAGCAGCCCCCGTTGTTCAGGTTGATCCATGTGCGATCGAGATCGAAGGCGCGCTGCACGGGCTCCCAGAAATCCTCGTCGGCCGCGAACTGCTGGGCGTCGGCGGTGCCCCCGCTCCACGCCGGGGCGTCCGGATCGAACAGGACGTGCCCGCGACTCTTCGCCACGTCGGCGGCATCGAGCAGGCGTCGGAAGGCCCCGGGCGCGAAGCGGGGCGAGCTGATGGCCGGAAGGGCGGTCGTTCCGGCAAGCGCGGCGACGAAGAGGCGGCGGTCCATGCGCAAACTTGCCGCCAAACCGCGCGCCGCGCGAGAGCCGGAGCGCCCGCGGCCGCCGGGTGAGACGTCGGTCACTCCGCAACACCGCACTGATTTCTATGCCACTTTCGAGAATGGCCGGACCCGAGGTCGCGCCCGTACCGTACGCGGCGTATCGTGCCCACATGCGCAGCCTTCCCCTCTCACGCGCGGTCGTGTCGGCCGCAGCGACCCTCGCCGCGTTTGCGGCGTGTGTGCAGCCGCTGACCATCGCGCCGAGCGACGCCGCCACGGTGCTCGCGCGACGCACCCTGAGCGCCCCCAACCCGGGGCTGCCGGGACCGATCGCCGTGCAGCGGCTCTACTACGGCAGCGGCAAGGACACGCGCCGCCCGGAGTACCGCGACTCCATCACCTATCGCACCGGCACGGTGGACGCATCGCCCTTCGCGCGCACCGAACCGGCCAACGCCAAGGCGCGCAAGAAGTTCTGGGGCTACGACAACACCGCCTTCCCGCTCAATGCGCGCGTGTGGTATCCCGACGCCGACGGCACGTATCCGCTCGTGCTCGTCGTGCACGGCAATCACCGCATGGAAGAGTACTCCGACCCGGGATATCAGTGGCTCGGTGAACTGCTCGCCTCGAAAGGCTACATCCTCGCATCGATCGACGAGAACTTCCTCAACGGCAACATGCGCGGCGAGAACGATGCCCGCGGCTGGATGCTGCTCAAGCACCTCGAGGTGTTCCGCGCCCTCAACGACAGCGCCGGCAAGCCGCTGTTCGGCAAGATCGACATGAAGCGCATCGCGCTCATGGGTCACTCGCGCGGCGGCGAAGCGGTGGCGATTGCCGGGGCATTCAACCGCTTGTCGCACTATCCCGACGACGCTACGGTCCGCTTCGACTTCAACTTCGACATCAAGGCGCTCGTGGCCATCGCCCCCGTCGACGGACAGTATCTGCCGGCCGATCGCCCGACCCCCGTGAGCGACTACAACTACCTCGTCATTCACGGCTCGCACGATGGCGATGTCTCGAGCTTCATGGGGCTCACGCAGTACAACCGGTTCCGGTTCACGCGTCCCGGCCCCGAATTCAAGAGCGCCATCTGGATGCACCGCGCCAACCACGGTCAGTGGAACACCGAGTGGAACAACCGCGATCGTGGGAAGACCTCCTCGCGATCGCTCCAGCTGGCCACTCTCGTGGACGGGGAGGAACAGCGGCGATTCGGGCGCGTCGTCATCGGCGGTTTCCTCGACGCCACGCTCAAGGGGCGCGATGAGTACCGCGCCCTGTTCGTCGATCATCGCACCGCCGGCGACTGGTTGCCACCGGAGATGTACATCACGCGCTATGCCGATGCGCGCACACGTTGGCTCGCCACTTTCGAGGAAGACGTGGACGTTACGACCGGCACGGCGCCCGGTGTGCGCCTCGAGGGCGATTCGCTGAGCACGTGGAAGGAAAGCGATGCGCCGGCGCGATCACGGTCGTCGACGTTCCGCAGCAACATGGCCACGCTTGGCTGGAACAACACGCCGGTGGGCCGTGACAGCACCGCAGCGCGCTGGCCGGCCCGGCTCACCGTGACACTCCCCGATTCGCTGCGCCTCGCCTGGTCGGTCTCCGAGGAGTCTACGCTGCTCCTGACCATCGGCAGCACCGACCAGAAGCCGGGCGCGCGCAAGGGGCCGCGCGAGCGCAACGAGCGTGACGGCAGCGTGGGCGACACGACCAAGAAGGCCGCGAAGCAACCGTCGGCACCGAAACCGAAGCGGCCGGCCAAGGACACGGTCGCCCCCGATCTCACGGTGGAACTCGAGGACGCCAACGGCAACATCGCGCGTTTGCCACTGTCGACCTTCGGCCCTGTGCGCATGCCGATCGAGAGCTACATCTATCGCCGGCGCAATCGCGACAAGGCGCAGTTCCCCACGCTGGCCGAGCCGGTCATGCAGACGTACGCCGCACCCCTCGCGCGTTTCCGTGATGCGGGCCCGTCGTTCGACGCGCGTGCCCTGCGTCGCATCCGTCTCGTGTTCGACCGCAAGAAGGTCGGCGCGATCACGTTGGATGATGTGGGCGTGACAGGCCACTGAGGGCGGTGAGGGAGCAAGGTGTGGGCGACGACCTGCGGTCTGCCGTCTGCCGTCTGCCGTCTGCACGAAGCCCCTACACCCCCGTCAGAACACCGTGCGTATTCCGAACGTCAGCGTCCGTCCCGCAATCACGGTGGCATTGTCCGGCACGCCCGTCTGCACGTTCAATAGGTTCTCACCGCCAGCCACGAGAGCAAATCCGTCGCGCACGCGATACTGCGCGCCGGCGCGCCATCGCGTGACGCCGGGATAGCGGAGCCAGAAGCTGCGCAGGCTGGTGCCTTCCAGCGACCGCACCGGCTCGTCCCCCGTCGACAACACCGTGCCCACGGCGCTTCGGTCATAGCCGATCCAGTCGGCCGCGCGGATGGCGGTGCTCGTGAATGTCCAATGGCCACGCGCCCACGCGGCCGAGACGCTGATGGTGTTCGACGGCACGTCGAGCATCCGGTCTCCCACCCGCAGTTCACCGCGATAGCCGCTCGCCACACGCGCGACTCGGCTGTCGACCACGGCCAACGTGGCGGCCACGCTCAGCGAACTTACGCGCGTCGTCGCTTCGAATTCCCACCCGCGGTTCGTGATGGCGCCGACGTTCTGCAACTGGAAGTTCATCGCGCGCGCCGGACGTCCGCCGCCGCTGACGGTGGTCACCACCGACGCGACGGGTTGAATGAGTCCGGTGGCGCGCTGATCGAATCGCGTCATGTGCAGCGCGCTGCGCCCGAACACCACGTCGGCCCCGAACTCGGTGCCACTCTGTCGCTCGGGATCGAGCGCCGTCAGCGCCGCGAACTGCCCCTGCCCCATCCACGACGACGTGCGTACCAGCGAGCGCGCCGGTCGGATCCCCGTGCCGAACGCGCCGCGCAGCTTCAGCACGACATCGCCTAGGTCACGCACGTGCGCGGCACCGAGCATGGGCAGCAGCGACCGCTGCGCGTTGGGCGTCGCCCCGTCGATCCGCTCGGCCCGCACACCGGCCGACGCGAACCAGCGATCGTGCCACGCCATCTGAGCCTGCGCCGACAATCCCGTGTTGTCGTAGGTCGCGCGCAACCGGTCGGACGAGGGCGCGCGTGCCATCCCCACGCTGCCCACCCCTCCCAACGTGCTGCCCGCAGCACCGCCAGTACCGGTCCGTCCGGCGCCGCCGAGCATCGCTCCGATGGGGCTGCCGGCACTCGTCACGACTTCGTTCGTGAGCGCCTGCTCTGCCCCGAACGTGAGCGTGAGCAGCGTCGACGGGGCGACGTCGAAACGCCCTACCGAGCGCAGGCGAATGGAGGCCCGATCGGCCGCGCCCTCGGCGCTTCCAGCCAGCGCCGCCGACGAGAGCGATTGCGGCCCCGCGAGCGAATACGGCGACAGCCCTCGCAGGCGGTAGCCATCCACGCCGGCAATGAGCGTGTGCGTCCACTGCAACGATGGCATCATGCTGATGCTGCCACCCACGGTGTACTGCGCCATGTCCTGTCCCGACGCGCTGTCCGCCGTGATCGCCCGCGGCATCGAATCGGCCGGTCCGCTTTGTCGCGCGCCGACGCCCGGGGTGACGTTCTGGCGCGAGGATCCCACGAGTGACGCCGTGCCGGCGAGCGGCAAGGTCTGGAAGGTGGCGAGGTCCGTGCCCTGCAGCAGTGAGGTCCCGGCGTTGGCGCGCTGCAGTGAGAAACGCGTGAAGCCGGTGTAGATGGATCGCTGGCGGGAGAAACGGCCATCGACGTCGAACAGCAGGCGCCGTTCGGACGCGCCGGGTATGTACGCGCCGAGCGTGCCCACGTTGAGCCCCACACCGATGTTGCGCGCCGCCGAGCCGCGCCGCGCCGACAGCGAGTGCTCCTGCACGAAGGGATCGCGGGACACGTAGGCCGTGCTCGTCACGCCACCCAACGTGTTCATCTGGAACTGCGTGCGCCCCGTCTCGGTGCCGTCGTGACGCGTGAGGATGTTCACGACGCCACTGATGGCGTCGGCGCCGTACAACGCCGCCCCCTGCGGCCCACGGATCACTTCCACCCGGGCGATGCGGGCCGGATCGATCTGGGTCACCAGCAGCGGATTCGCCACCTCGATACCGTCGAGATAGATCTTCGGTGCACTCACGCCGAACGAACTCGCGCCGCGGATGCTGCCGTAGCGCGCCGTGACGGCACCGGCACTGTTGGTCCAGGTCCACACGCCGGGCACCGCGAGTTCCATCGCTTCACCCAGCGTGCTCACGCCGTGCTGTGCCAACTGGGCGCCGTCGAGCACTTCGAGGGCGAACGGCGACCCGCGCTGCGCGGCCCCGTCGGGCGAACCGGTCACGACCACGCGATCGAGCAGGCTCGAGCGCCGGCTCATGGGCATGCTCTCCGTGCGCGCCACGGCGCGCGAAGGGGCCAGCACGACCTGCGTACTCCCCAGCACGATCGGACGCAGCGTGGAGCCGCCAAGCAGATGATCGAGCACGGCACCCACGGGCACGCGTTCGACAGTCAGGCACACCGTGCGATCGGCGGGCAGCAACTCGGCGCTGTACGACAGCTCCAGGCGCGCCGCCGCCGCGAGCCGATCCACGGCGTCGCGCACGGAGACCGCGTTCACCTTGAATGTCACCAGACGGTCGAGCGGCGCTGCCCACAGTGCGGCCCGATCGGCCGACGGCACCACCGACGTGCATGCGGGGTCGTTGCCGACACGACGCGCTGCATCGGCCCGCGGCACCAATGCCAAAGCCGGCCGCACCGCGGTCCCGGCAAGGACGGCGAGCGTACCGGCCGCCGCAATGGCGCGGGGCACGTGGAATCGCGAGGTCATGCGCCTGCGCAGTACCATGGCGTTCGCATCGGTGCGCTCGCGCTCAGCGCGGTGCCGTGGCGCCAGTTCCCTGCGGCCGCAGCGTCACCGTCTCGCCCTGCTGCATCGCGTCGGCACCGAGCGCCAGGGCAATCACCCGCACGACCTGCGCGGCCGAATCGCCCCGGAACGAGGCGGTTAGCGTACGCGCCGCGAGCGCGCTGTCGGGCACGTCGAGCGACAGCCCGTACCACCGCTGGAGGTCCGCGCGCACTTCCGACAGTGAGGCGTCCCGATACGAAAGCTGACCGCGGGTCCACGCCACATCGTCGGGCGTGACGGTGCCACGGCGCACGGTGACCGCTTCGCGCGCCAGCACCCCGCGGTCACCGGCCCGCAGTTCCACCGGCGCGGCTGTCGCGCGCCGGGCACTCAGCGCCACGATGCCGTGCGTGACGTCCACCGCGACCTCGCCGTCACCCGCGGTCTTCACCGAGAATGCCGTCCCGATGTCGCGGATGTCCGC
>DCZC01000024.1:0-158 GCA_002331565.1 Gemmatimonas sp. UBA2094 | reverse complement strand
CGTCGTGCTTTACGTCGAAATAGGCGGCCCCCTCGAGCGTGACCTCGCGCGTGGCCTCGCCGAAGTTGGCCGCCAGCGTGAGGCGGCTACCCGGGGCCAGCGTCACCGTGCTGCCGTCGGGCAACCGCACGCTGTCGCGCTGCCCCACGGCCGTGCGG
>DCZC01000100.1 GCA_002331565.1 Gemmatimonas sp. UBA2094 | reverse complement strand
CAAGGGTGCAGCCGGTGCCCAGGCGGCGCGCCGGGCGGCCATGCTGATGACGCTGTTGCCCATCGCCACGCTCGGGCTCGTGCTCGCCACGCCCGACGCCGCGCTCTTCGCCACCGCCATGGTGGCCCTGTTCGCGGTCGAACGCGCCCTCGCCCACCCCGTGCGATCGTGGGTGAGCCTCGGCTGGTGGATCGTTGCCGGCGTCGCGCTCGGCGGCGCGTTCGTGTCCAAGTACACGGCGGTCCTGCTTCCCATGGGGCTCGTCATCGCCTGTCTGCTGCATCCGGCGCTGCGCCGCCGCTTCCTCGACGCGGGGCCGTGGGTGGCCAGCGTCATCGCGCTGACGCTCTTCGCGCCGGTCGTCGCCTGGAATCTCTTCAACGACTGGGTCTCGTTCCGCTTCCAGCTGGGGCATGGATTCAACGCGGCGGTACGCGGCAATCCGGTGTCGCGTGAACTCGAAATGCTGGGCGGTCAGGCCGGGTTGGCTTCCCCGATCCTTTTCGTGATCATGGCCATCGTGGTCGTCGCGGCGCTGCGCGAAGGGTGGCGCACCCGGCACACGGCGGATCCCACCGATCTCCCGGTCCGCCGCTTCGCACTGGCCGTCGTATCCGTGGTGCCGCTCGGCTTCTTCGCCATCAGTGCCTGGCGGCGTCCGGTGGAAGCCAACTGGCCGGCCATGATCTATCCCGGCGCGATGCTGTTGCTCGCCACCAGCACGGAGACGGTGGCACGCGGTGTGTGGTGGCGCCGAGGACTCGCCCTCGCCGCCGTGCTGCTCGCCGTGGTGGCCGCGCAGGCCTACGCGCCCGTGCTCCCGCTCGAGCCGCGCAAGGATCCCATCGCGCGCGCACACGGTTGGCGTACGCTCGCCGACGCCGTGCAGATCGCGCGTCGCGATACCTTCCTCGCGGGCACCGTCGATCAGTGGGTGGCCGCCGACCGCTACCAGGACGCCAGCGAACTGGCGTTCCATCTGCCCGATCAACCGACCGTCTTTTCGCTCAACCTCGGCGGGCGCGCCAACCATTACGACGTGTGGCCCAACGCCTGGCAGAAGGTGCGCCCGGGCGACGGACTCGTGGTGGCCTTCGATGCCAACGCCAAGGGGGATTCGCTCGCGCGCGTCGTCGGCGGTTGGTTCAAGGACATGAAACAGGGCGCGCGCGTATCCATGCGGCGCCGCGGCGCCGAGGTGAGTACGCGCCGCGTATGGCTCTACCGCTTCGCGCGCGACGTGCCGCGCACAAGTCCCACGCACCCCACCCTCCCGTGAATCACCCTGTCTCAATGGCTATCGTGTTGGCGGTCGCCCTCGGTGGCGCCGTGGGCTCGGTGGCCCGCTATCTCACCACCCTCGCCTTCGCGCCCGTCGCGGCGGCGTTTCCGTTCGCGACGCTTGTGGTGAACGTGGTCGGCGCGTTTCTCATCGGGGTGTTCGCGCGCCTCTTCGGTGGGACCGAGGCTGATCCCGTGGTGCGCCTCGCGGTCACCACCGGGTTGTGCGGCGGCTTTACCACCTTCTCCGCCATGTCCGCGGAAACGGTGACGCTCGTACAACAGGGGCGGGCCGGCCGCGCTGCGCTCTACGTGCTGCTCAGTCTCGTGCTGGGGTTCGCAGCGACCGCCGCTGGCCTCATGATCGCGCGTCCGCGTTCGTAGTCGACCCACCCGTTCCATCTGCGTGCATTCCGTGCTGTCCGCGAACACTGTGATTTCCAGTCCCATGACACCGACCATTCCCGCCGATCTCGCGCGGTACTGCGACGCCAGCGACGCGCGTGCGCGTGACGAACTCTTCGCGTTCTTGCGCATTCCGTCGGTCTCGGCGCGCACCGAACACAAGAGCGACTGCGCGGATGCCGCGCGCTTCGTGGCCGACGCCCTGACGCGCATCGGCTTCACGACCACCATCGAACGCACGCCGGGGCATCCCATCGTGGTGGGGGAATGGCGCCACGCGCCGGCAGGCGCACCTACGCTGCTCATCTACGGGCACTACGACGTGCAGCCCGCCGAGCCGCTCGAGCTCTGGACGTCGCCCCCTTTCGAGCCCGAGGTTCGCGACGGCCGCATTTATGCGCGCGGCTCCGTGGATGACAAGGGGCAGCTCTACCTGCACGTGAAGGCACTCGAGGCACATCTCGCCACCCGCGGAACGCTTCCCATCAACGTCATCGTGCTCGCCGAAGGCGAAGAGGAAGTGGGGAGCGCCAATCTCGAAGCGTTCCTCGAGCGGGAGAAGACGCGGCTCGCGTGCGATGCGGTGGTAATCAGCGACAGCACCATGTTCGCCCCCGGCATCCCCAGCATCCTTTCGAGCCTGCGCGGCATGGCGTATCTCGAGATCAACGTGCGCGGCGCCAATGGTGACCTGCACAGCGGCATGTACGGGGGCGCCGTCGTGAACCCGGCGATGGCGCTCGCGCGCATCCTCGCCACCATGCATGATGCCGACGGGCGCATCGCCATCCCCGGCTTCTACGACCAGGTGCGGCCGTTCCCCGATCACGTGCGGGCGCAGATGCGCGAGCTGCCGTTCAGCGACGACCAGCTCCGGCACGAAGTCGGTGTATCGGCGCTCGGCGGTGAGCCTGGTTACACCACGCTCGAGCGCCTCTGGACGCGCCCCACCTGCGAGGTGAACGGCCTGCTCAGCGGCTACACCGGCGAAGGTGCCAAGACGGTGCTGCCGGCGGTGAGCATGGCCAAGGTGAGCTTCCGGCTGGTGCCCGATCAGGATCCGCAGACCATCGCGGAACTCGTGCAGCGACACGTCGCACACGTGGCGCCGGCCGGTGTCACGGTGACCGTCGAAGCGCTGCATGGAGGGCGGCCGTGGCGCGCCGATCTGCAGGGGCCCATCATCGATGCCGGGAAGGCGGCGCTCGCTGCCGCCTTCGGGCGCGAGCCCGTGATCACCGGGGAAGGTGGCAGCATTCCCGTCGTGGGCGATTTCGAACGCATCCTCGGTGCACCCGTGCTGCTCATGGGGTTCGGGCTACCCGGCGAGAATGCGCACGCGCCCGACGAGTGGATGAGCGACGAGAACTACCGCCTCGGCATTCGCGCGGCGGCGGTGCTGTACGACGAGTACGGACGACGCGCGACGCGGTAATTCCGCTCACGCGCAAACTCGCGCCATTGCCACGCCGCCGGCATGCTCGTCACGGCTGCGGCCCACGGAACGAAAAGAACGGCTCCGGGCACATTGCCCGGAGCCGTTCTTCCTGGTGCCGTACCATCGCGGGAGCGCCTGACGCGCTGTGCCCCATCAGAGGCCGTCGAGCAAGGAATCGTTGTTCGACGTGGCGGCAATGCGTTTGATGAGCCACTCCATTCCCGCCTGCGGTGGCAGCTGCGCCAATCCGCGACGCAACAGGTGCACCTTCTCGAGCTGGTCGGGACGGAAGAGCTTTTCTTCACGCCGCGTGCCGCTCACGGCGATGTCGAAGGCGGGGAAGATGCGGCGGTCGGCCAGCGAGCGATCGAGCTTGATCTCGCAATTGCCGGTACCCTTGAACTCTTCGAAGATGATGTCGTCCATGCGCGAGCCCGTTTCCACCAGCGCGGTCGCGATGATGGTGAGCGAGCCGCCGCCGTGTTCCTTGGCGATCATGCGCGCCGAGCCGAAGAACGCCTTGGGCTTCTGCATGGCCGTGGCATCGAGGCCGCCGGACATGGTGCGCCCGGTGCCGCGATCTACGGTGTTGTGCGCCCGGGCCATGCGCGTGATCGAGTCGAGCACGATCACCACGTCCCGGCCCATTTCCACGAGGCGGCGCGCACGCTCGAGCGTCATCTCCGCGACTTCGGTATGCCGCTTGGGTGGCATATCGAAGCTCGACGCCACGACCTCGCCGTAGCCCCACGTGACCATCTCGCTCACTTCTTCGGGGCGCTCGTCCAC
>DCZC01000089.1:13949-14441 GCA_002331565.1 Gemmatimonas sp. UBA2094 | reverse complement strand
GGCGGCGCCATCCCCGGCCGCGGCGACGAGTGCGTTCGGTGGTGCCACTGGCATCGACGGCACGCGCCCGCGCGTGATCATGCAGTTCCCGGCCAACGCCAACGACATGCTGCTCTCCGGCACGCTCGCCGGTGGCGAGGCGCTACAGAGCCGCGCGCAGGTCGTGGACGCGCCGATCGGCAAGGGCCACGTGGTAATGTTCGCGATCCGTCCGTTTTGGCGCTGGCAGACGCAGGGGACGTACTTCCTTGGCTTCAACGCGCTGCTGAACTGGAACGATCTGGACGCGGGGAAATAGGCTGCTGGACCGAGTGTGGGCCAACCGCAGACGGCAGTGGCGCCCGGCTCGTATGCGAGCGCCGGCCGCATGTTCTTGATCCCGAGGCCCCTCACTCTACCACGGCGGCCCCTTTCGGTACTTTTCGACATGACCACTCCCTCGATTCATTTCCCGTGCCGGCCGTTTCTTGCCGGGCTCGCTGCGGCTGCGCT
>DCZC01000089.1:0-13761 GCA_002331565.1 Gemmatimonas sp. UBA2094 | reverse complement strand
TTGCCGGGCTCGCTGCGGCTGCGCTCGCCGTCGCGCCCGTCCGGGCGCAAACCGCCGACGCCGGACGCGCGTGGGCGCGGGCCGGCACCCAAGGCGACTTCGTCATCCGTGACTTCCGGTTCACCAGCGGCGAAATGCTGCCGGAACTCACGCTCCATTACACGACGCTCGGCACCCCCAGGAAGGACGCGCGCGGGATCGTGCGGAACGCCGTGATGGTCCTGCACGGCACGGGCGGCAGCGGTCGCAGCTTCCTGTCGCCGACGTACGCCGGCAACCTGTTCGGTCCGGGACAACTGCTCGACAGCAGTCGCTTCTACATCGTGCTGCCGGACGGCATCGGGCACGGCGGGTCCAGCAAGCCCAGTGATGGCCTGCGCGCGAAGTTCCCGGGCTACGGCTACGACGACATGGTCGTGGCGCAGTATCGCCTCCTCACCGAACACCTCGGGGTGAACCATCTGCGGCTCATCATGGGCACGTCGATGGGGTGTATGCACGCGTGGGTCTGGGGCTACACGCAGCCCGGGTTCATGGACGGCCTCGCGCCCTTCGCCTGCGTGCCCGCGCAAATTGCCGGCCGCAATCGCATGATCCGTACGATGGCCATGGACGCCATTCGCGACGATCCGGCGTGGAACGGCGGCAACTACACCACGCAGCCGCCGGGGCTCAAGGCGGCGCAGATGATGCTGTACATCATGTCGAGTGCACCGCTCGTGCAGCAGAGTCAGGCGCCTACCCGCGACATGGCCGACTCGGTCATTCGCGCCTATCTGCAGCAACGCATGGCCAGTACCGACGCGAATGATTTTCTCTATCAGTTCAACGCGTCGCGTGCCTACGACCCGTCGTCGAACCTCGCGAAGATCACGGCGCCCGCGCTGTTCATCAACTCGGCGGACGACCAGGTGAATCCCCCCGAACTGGGGCTCGCCGAAGCGTTTGCGAAGCAGATGCCGAAGACGAAGTTCATCCTGCTGCCCATCTCCGTCGACACGCGCGGACACGGGACGCACTCGCTGCCTCGCGTGTGGGGGCGGTATCTCGGGGAATTTCTCGCGACACTGCCGGAACGATGAGCGCGGTCCGCGCGCTCGACCTGCCGCGTGCCACCGTGTTCCAGCTCGTGACACGCGCGCTGCGGCTGCGCTGCCCGCATTGCGGAGGCCCACGCATCTTCGCCTCGTTCTTCCAGCTCAAGACCAACTGTCCCCGCTGCGGCCTCCGGCTCGAGCGCGGGGAGCGCGACTACTTCGTCGGCGCGTATCTGTTCAACCTCATTGCGGTCGAACTCATCTTGTTCGTGTGTGTGTGCGCATTCGTGTTCGTCACGTGGCCTGACCCACCCTGGGATGCCATCACCTACGTCACCGGGATGCTGATGCTCGCCGGCTGCGTGCTCTGCTATCCGTTCGCCAAGACCACCTGGCTGGCCGTGGATCTCGCCATCCGTCCGCTCACGCGCGAGGAGCTGCTGTGGCATCAGGAAGGTGGCGACGTGGGTGACCGGGAGCTGCCGCACCTCTGATGGGCGAGGGGTCCGCGTGGTGGGCGGCGGGTGAGGAGGGTACGGTTTCGGTAAACAGCAGATCGGCCAACCACCAAGGAAATCGGGCGCCCCGCGAAGCGGAGGCGCCCGATTCTTCTACCGCATTCCGGCTCACCACGCCCTGTGGTTGCTGCCGTCTACCGACTGCACGAACCAGCGCAGCGATCCCCTACTTCTCCGCGATGATCAGGTACCGCGACGGCCCCCAGAACTTCGACGGGTCGGTAATGCGGATGCTTTCCCCGCGGAACGATCCATCCTTCTCCTTCTTCGCCACTTCGATCATCGCCACGTCGTGACGCGACACGATACGGTAGGCGCGATCGCTGCGCGGGAGAGGAATGGTGAGCACCTCGCGACGGTCGGCGCGCGTGAAGCGCGACTCGTCGAGGGTGCGCGCCGGTACGAGCGTCTTGCCGAGCTTCACGATGAGCAGGCCACGCGAGCCCCCTTCTTCGGCGACGACGCCGTCCGCCAGCAACTGGCGACGTGAGCCGACCACATAGAACACGCGGTTCTCGCGCACGTCCATCGCCTTCACCGTATCGGTGAGTACCGACTTCTCGGCCGTGAGTTGGGCGTTCTGCGTGCGCAGCGTACGGATCTCTTCCTGGAAGACCGCGATCTCCTTGTCACGCTGCTCGAGGCGCGTATTGAGGTCGGCCAGCAGCGTCGCCGCTGCCGTGGAATCGCCCCGCATGCGCGTCAGCGTGTCGAGCAGCGCGCGCACCTGTGCCTGCCGCGCGGCGAGGCGCTGACGCATCTGCTTCAGGCGGTCGAGAATGTCCTTCTGCGCGGCGGCGGCTTCGACTTTCCCCGACTCGTCGCTCGTGTTCACGCCGACCTTCGAGGATAGGCCGCGGACCTGTCGCAACTCGGCATCCACTTCATCGGCGAACTTGGATGCCTCCACCACCTGGGCGAGGGCGCGGTCTTTTTCGGCCGACGAGCCGGTCATCAGCCCCTTGATGGAGTCGCGTTCGGCGGTGGCGGAGGCGAGGGCCGCGGCCAGTGAGTCGGCGCGTGTGCGCGAGGCGGTATCAGTGCACGCACCGGCAAGCAGCGCGGCCGCGATGGCCGCTGCGGCTGTGGCGCGATGACGAACGTGGAGTCGACGCATGGTGAACGGGTTCGGGGAATACGCGAGTGCTCAGAAGGAACGTACCGATTCCGGCTACCCCCCGAAAGTGCGGCAGATCACCCTTCGCGCAACCGTCTGTGCGAAAGGTCACCAAACCGAGACCCCTTACCTCGACCAGCCCGTCGTGTACCAGGGCGGCGCAGGCCCGTCGGGTGAGGGCGGGCGACAACACGGTCAGTACCCGCCTCCAGTTGGGAAAGCTGTCGGCGCTTCGCCTCGGCCAATATTGAGGCTGCCCAGCGGCGCCGTGAGTCCCGAGCCCGGCAGGGCTCCGGCGATTCGCACCTCCCACGCCGGGGCGCGCGTGCCCACATTCGCGCCCCGGTCGTGGAAGAGCAGGTCGCTCACTCCTGCGTGATCTTGCCGGCCGGCGGCTGCCGGTACTTGTCGAACCAGCTCCGCAGGTAGAGCTGGGTGCGGATGAAGTTGCTCGGCGTGGAGCTCGTGCCGTGCCACTCGTTGTTGAAGCGGATCATTGCCGTGGGCACCTTGCGGATCTTGAGCGCCTCGTAGAACTCCTCGGTCTGCGAGATGGGCGTGCGCAGATCGTTCACACCCGTCATGAGCATGGTGGGCGTCTTCACGTTGCCCACGTACATGAGCGGCGAACGCTTGAGATGCTCACTGGGATCTTCCCACGGGTACTTCGCGAAGTTGTAGTACCAGCTCGAACCGTCGGTCGTGCCCACGAAGCTGACCCAATCGATCACGGGGCACATGCTCACTGCGCCCGCAAAACGATCCGTGTGCCCCACGGTCCAGGCAGTCAGCACGCCGCCGCCCGAGCAGCCGAAGACGTACAGCCGATTGTTGTCGACATAGCCGCGGTTCACCACGGTATCCACGCCGGCCATGAGATCGTTGTAGTCCTTGCCGGGGTACGCGTTCTTGATGGCGTTGCCGAAGGCACTGCCGTACCCGGTGGAGCCGCGCGGGTTCGTGTACAGCATCACGTATCCGTTCGACGCGTGGTCCTGACGCGAGAAGTTGAACGCCACGTTGTACATGCTGTGCGGGCCGCCGTGAATCTCGAGCATGAGCGGGTACTTCCGCTTCGCATCGAAGCCGGCCGGCTTCACGATCCAGCCCTGAATCTTGTAGCCGTCCACCGAGGTGTACCATACCTCTTCGGTGGTCGCGAGCTCCTTGCCGGCGAGCACGTCGGCATTCACCTCGGTGAGCTGCTTGAGGACGGGCGTGCGCACGTCGAACGCCACGATGTCGTTGGGCTTCGTCGGGGTCGTGTTCACGCCGACCGCCATGAACGACTTGCCGAGGTCGGTCACGGTGAGCACCTGCACACCCTTCGTCACCTGACGCACGTCACCCTTGAGCGACACGAAGTGGAGATTCTTCGAGCCTTCGTTCTCCACATTGAAATACACGCCGCTGCCGTCGGGCGACCAGAGCATCCCCGACGGGGAGCGGTCGAGCTTCTCGGTGAGCGCGCGCACGTTGCCGCCGTCCGCATCCATCACGTAGAGAATCGCATCCTTCCACGTGGCGTCGGTGCTGTCGTAGCCCGTGTACGCGACGTACCGCCCATCGGGTGACGGCGTGGGGTTGTTGTCGGGTCCCTTGCGCTTGGTGAGCGCGCTGATGGCGCCGCTCGACACGTCCACCGCGTAGATCTCGCTTTCGCGCCACGCGTATTCGGCGTCGGGCGTGCGCAACGACGTGAAGAGCAGGCGCTTGCCGTCGGGCATCCAGGTGGTGCCGTTGGCGGCCCAGTCACCCGTCGTCACCTGACGCGGCGTGCCACCGTCGGCGGGCACCGTGAACAGCTGCCGCAGGCCGTTTTCGAGGAAGCCCTGCCGGTCGGCGCGGTACTTCACCTTCGTCACCACGCGCGGCGCCTCCGTCCACTTTGCGCCCTTGGGCGGCGTGGGCATGGCGATGCGCATTTCTTCGCTCTGGCGTACCAGCATGCCGAAGGCAAGCGATTTGCCGTCGGGGCTCCACTCCACGTTGTCGGGCGATTCGGTGAGCCGCGTGATCTGCGTGGTGGCGCCCTCGGCGTCCATGTAGCGCACCCAAATCTGAGCGCCCCCCGGTTCACCCGGCGCGATGTACGAAATGCGTGTGCCGTCGGGCGACCACTTCGCGTCGCTCCCCTTCACGAGGAAGCGGTTCTTCGTGCCGTCGGCATTCATGATCCACACCGACGATTCGCGCTTGTCGTTCAGCTGATCGGTCCACGTACGCGTGTAGAGAATCTGCCGGCCGTCGGGTGACAGCGACGGACTCGCGACGTCTTCCCAGTTGAAGTAGTCGGCGATGGTGAGGCGGTTCGCCGGTGCGGCAGCCGGTGCGGCGGCCTGCTGGGCATAGGCCGGCGACGCGAGGGGCGCCGACGCCGCGAGCACGGCGAGCGACGCGGTGACGAGATGCTGCGGATACCGATGCATCGCAACTCCATGGTGATAGGCGGGAACTGTGCTCCCTACGCTGCGTCACGGACGGGCGTTGCGCAATGCAAAACGCCCGTGCCGGGTGGGCACGGGCGGCGGCGACACGGGGCGCTTGCGCGCGACTACTTCGAGAGGGAGTCGGCGAAGGCGAGGATGCTGTCGCGGAGCTGCGCCGAGTTCGCGTCGACGAAGCGACGCACGCCCTTCCACTGCCGGATGAGCGGATTGCGTCTGTTGAGCGAGGTCTCGATGACCCGACGCTGCGAGGTGCTCGCGTGTACCATCTTGCCGTCACCCACGTAGATGCCGACGTGCGAGATGCGCTTGCCACGCCCGAAGGTAAGCACGTCGCCCGGCTTGAGCGCCGCCACGTCCTTCGGCACCGCCGTGCCCACCTTCGCCTGACCCTGCGCCGTGCGAGGCATCACCACGTCGAGCACGCTCATCGCGTAGCGCACCAGTCCGCTGCAATCGAGACCGATACCCGGCTTGGTGCCGCCAAGCTTGTAGCGCGTGCCCACGCTGCCGCGCGCCTTCGACACAATGCTGTCGCGCAGGCGCTCCGCTGACGCGCTGAATGCGGCAAACGGCTTCCTCGATTCGAGGGTCACCCCGCGCGAGTCCTGCGCCTGTGCCGGCACCGCCGCGAGGAGCGCAGCAGCGAGCAGAGGAAGCAGGTGGCGTGGGGGACGGATCACGGAATCGTGGCAGGGGGGGACAGGGCAAGGAGCGCGCCTGCCAGAGTCAGGCGCACCCGTGAAAGTATTCACGAGGGCAGACGACCGCCAGAGACGGCCGTCACAGACGTGGTAAGGGGATCGACGTTGTCTGTGTCTTAGTGATAAGATAAATTAACCGACAGCTGATGGCTGACAGCTGAAAGCTCCCCCGGCAGATCACGCGATCGGCGGGGGGGGCTTTCAGTCGTCGGTCCTCAGCTTTCGGCCCAACTTCCGGCCCCTACCGAATCCCCACCACCTTGTGGGTCTGCACGCTCAGGCGCCACCGGGGATTGGCCAAGCAGTACTCCAGCGCCGCCCGGGTATTGGCCGCTACGTCGGGGCCGTCCATGGGCTGGAGCAGGAAGTGCCGGAAGGCCATTCCCTCGAACCGCTCGGGCATCGCCAGCGGCTGCGGGTACACCAGCTTGAGCTCGTCCCCGCGCGTGAGCACCACGGGGGCATCGGCCTTGGGGCTCACGCAGATCCAGTCGAGGCCGGGGACGGCCGGTTGGGTGCCGTTGGTCTCCACCGCCACCTCGAACCCTGCCGCGTGCAGGGCCGCCACCGCGGCCTCGTCGAGCTGCAGCAATGGCTCCCCGCCGGTGCACACCACGAGGGGGCGCACCCCGGCCGGCGTTTCCGCCGGCCACCGGCGCTTCACGAACGCGGCCAGGTCCGCCGCCGTCGCGAACTTGCCGCCGTCTGGACCGACGCCCACGAAGTCGGTGTCGCAGAAGGTGCATACGGCCTTCTCCCGATCGGCCTCACGCCCCGTCCACAGATTGCACCCCGAGAAACGGCAGAATACGGCGGCCCGGCCCGCATTGAGCCCCTCACCCTGCAGCGTGTAGAAGCACTCCTTGACCGTGTACGCCACGTTCAGCCCGCGTAGGCGATGGGGTCGCGCGCGCCAGCCTCGGCGAAGCCACGCAGGCGCAACTGGCAGGCGTCGCAGTGCGCGCACGCCGTACCGTCCGGCGCCGGATCGTAGCAACTGGTGGTGAGGCTGTAGTCCACGCCGAGTTCGGTGCCCAGCGCCACGATCTGCGCCTTGGTGAGATGCTGCAGCGGCGCATGAATGCGCAGCCGATGCGCCCCCTGCACGCCGGCCGCGGTGGCCAGGTTGGCCATCTGCTCGAACGCGGCAACGTATTCCGGGCGGCAGTCGGGGTAGCCCGAGTAATCGAGGGCGTTCACGCCGATGAAGATGGCGTCGGCGCCCAGCACCTCCGCCCACGCCAGCGCAAATGACAGAAAGATCGTGTTCCGCGCCGGCACGTAGGTGACCGGGATCTCGTCGGCCGCGTGGTCCACGTCCCGATCCTTGGGCACCTCCACGTCCGACGTGAGCGCCGACCCGCCCCACTGCCGCAGGTCGATGTCCACGACGACATGTTTCGCCACGCCCACCGCACTGGCCACGCGGCGAGCCGCCTCGATTTCCACGGAGTGCCGCTGGCCGTACCGGAAAGTCATGGCATGCGGCGTGTACCCCTCGCGCTTCGCCACGGCGAGGACGGTCGTGCTGTCGAGTCCTCCGGAAAGGAGGACGACGGCAGGCTTGCCGGCCGCCGGGCCTGAGTTCGGTTCACCGGTCATATCGGGCGAAAACTAAACGGATACCGGGCCACGTACGGAGCTCGACACCGCACGCACCGGCCGACTGCCATTTCATTTCGCAACCGGCGATGCTTCCGCATGCTCGATTGGCTCGCTGAACCGCAGGCGTGGATTTCCCTGCTGACTCTCTCGGTGCTCGAGATCGTCCTCGGCATCGACAACATCATCTTCATCTCGATCCTTTCCGGTAAACTGAGCGCCGAGGATCAGCCGAAGGCTCGCTCGTTCGGGCTTGCCGGTGCGTTCGTCACCCGCGTGCTGCTGTTGCTGTCCATCACGTGGGTCATGCAACTCACGCGGCCGCTGTTCTCGCTGCTGTCGCACGCCGTGTCGGGCCGGGATCTGATTCTTCTGGTCGGTGGTCTCTTCCTCATCGGAAAGGCCACCATGGAGATTCACCACAAGCTCGAAGGGCCGGACGCCGAGGCGGAGCAGGCGGCCCGCGCCGGCCGGTCGCTCTGGACTACGGTCGCGCAGATCATGGTGCTCGACATCGTGTTCTCGCTCGATTCGGTCATCACCGCCGTGGGCATGGCCGACGACGTGAGCATCATGATCCTCGCCAATGTGGTGGCGTTGTGCGTGATGCTCGTCGCCGCCAAGCCTATCGGCGACTTCGTGGACCGTCACCCCACCGTGAAGATGCTGGCGCTCGCCTTCCTCGTACTCATCGGCACGAATCTGGTGGCCGAGGGGATGGGGCAGCACATCCCGAAGGGATACACGTACGCCGCCATGGCATTCTCGGTGGTTGTCGAGATGCTGAACATCAAGGCAAAGGGGAAGCAGGATACGGGCGGGGCAGGGGCCGCGGGCTGAGCGCCGAAAGTTGCTCACTGAAAGTTGAGGGCTGAACACTCCCCTGAAGATCACGTGGTCTTCAGGGGAGGTTTCAGCTGTCGGCTCTCCGCCGTCAGTCCCATTCCTGGAAAGGCACGGATGTTTGTCCTCTTTCGGGGACGCCTTCGCGGTGCATGTTTCATGCAAGTCGCAATACGACAATGACTTGCCAAAAATCCGCATATCTGGCCCGCCCCCTGCGAATTACCGTGACGTCACCAACTGGAGCAGTCCATGATGTCCTCGTTCGCTCGCCCGCTCGCTGCTGCCGCCGCTGTTCTGACGCTCACCGCCACTACGGCGCAAGCCCAAACCGGGGTCGGGGCCCATCTCACGCCGTACGCGGGCTATCTCGTCACCGGCAACTGGTATGACGGCCCGGTGGGCACGAGCATCGCCACCACGAATGCGTCCATGATCGGCGCGCAGGGTGCGATTCCCCTCACGAAGGGCGTGAGCCTCGTGGGCAATCTCGCCTACGCCTCGGGTGAGCTTCGCATAGGGTTACCACTGGTAGGTGGTGTCAACGTGGGGTCCGCAAACACGTGGCTCTACGACGCGGGGCTCGAACTTGGCGGGCTGGCCGGCCGTTCCACCGGTATCGCCCCGTTCGTCCAGGGCGGCATCGGCGGGATGACCAACGACATCGAAGCAAGCGTACTCCAAATCCGCGCCTCGAACGTTGCCTATACCGCCGGGGTAGGGGTGGATGTGGGCGTGTCCGAGGCGTTGGCGCTGCGGGTTCAGGCCAAGGACTGGATCGGCCGCTTCAACACCGAGGACGCCGTCGGCTTCCGGGCCGAGGGCAATCTTGCGCACAACTGGGCCCTCACGGCGGGCGTGAAGCTGCGGTTCTGATGCCGCGCTCCGCGGGCACGCTACCGTGTGAGGCGTCGGACGATAGGTTGCAGCGTAGGGCCGCATGGCCCGTCGCCACTTTTCGGACAGCATACGTGGATCAGCTCGTGACTCAGTCCGTCGGTCAGTTCGCGTCAATGATGCGTGGTACCCGCGTGACCGCCGCAGCGGTCGCCCTGATGGTGGCAGGCGGTCTCCTGCCGCATGCGCTCCCGGCGCAGAACGGGGCGGCCGGCGCCGCGAGTGCGTCGCCCCTCGACACGAATCGCCTCGCCGCCTCGCGGGATCCGCTGCGCGGCAACACCAACAGTCTCAGCGCGCTTGGCTCGTCGGCGCGCGGACAACAGGAAGCGTTCGAGCGCAATCACCGCCTCGGCCTGCGTTTCTACAACGGCGGTGCCGACGCCTCATGCGAAGTACCGCTGGGGCGCATTTGCTACTGGAACAACAACGGCGACGTGCCGCCGCCGGCCGAGCGCGCCGACGCGAAGCTCGAGCGCGAACAGCTGCTCGACCTGCTTGGGCGGGCCCAGGCCGCCGACCCCAAGGACGACTGGGTGAGCGGCATGCGCGTGCGCTACGCGGTGGAAGGCGGTTTCGCCGATGTGGCGCTCGAAGCGGCGCGCGCTTGTGGCGGCACCGAGTGGTGGTGCCAGGCTCTGCGGGGCCTCGCGTTGCACAATCTCAATCAGCATGTGGCGAGTTCGCAGGCGTTCGATCGCGCCCTCGCGGCGATGCCCACCGAGCAGCGGTGCGCGTGGAGCGACATCACCATGTGGCTCGACCCGGTGCAGCACGAGCCATACAAGGCGCTTGGGTGCGACGGCTGGCAGGCGCGTAACGAGCGCGTGTTCCGGCTCGCGCAGCCGCTCTGGATGCTGCCGGGCAACGATGTCCGCAACGAACTCTTCGCGCGGCGCACCCTGTCGCGCGTGCATTCGCTGGGACGCATTCCGTACGACCTGCAGTGGGGTGACGACCTGCTCGAGTCGCAGGTGCGCTACGGGTGGCCCACCGCATGGTCGGTGCAGAACGGGGGCGTGGCCGATCCGCGTCCGCCGCAGGTAATCGGGCACGAGCCCACGCCCAGCTACGACTTCATGCCCACGGTGGAAGCCATCGAGAACCCGCTGTCGGCGCAGGCCGACGACTGGGATCCCAAGCGCAAAAAGGCGCGCATGCGCTACAGCACGCGCTACGCGAACGGCTATGGCAAGCTGCCGTATCAGTTCGCACGCTTCCGTCGCGGTGATACCACGCTGCTCGCCGGGGGCTATCGCCTCATGCGCGAGCTCGAGATGGGGCGCGCGCCCTACACGGCCGGGCTCACGCTCGATCGGCTCGACGCCAGCCCGGCGCGCACGGTGACCAAGGACAGCGCGGGGGCGAACGGGGCCCTGCTGGTGCCGTTTCTGGCGCCGACGATCGCCAGCCTCGAAGTGCTCGCGCCGGTGGGCAAGCGCGCGGCCCGCGTGCGTACGGTGGTGCAGCCGCTGCCGGCCGACACGCGGCTCTCCGATTACCTGCTGCTGCAGCGTGGTGATGCATCGCCCACGCCGAGTCTCGAGCGTAATGCCGGCCAGGCGTACGGCTCACTCGAAATCGAGGGTGGTACCCAGATTGGCATTTACTGGGAGATGTACCGTCAGGCCACGCCGACCTCGCCGTTGCAGGTATCGCTGCGCGCCACGCGGCTCGGCGCGAGCTTCATGCAGAAGTTCGGGGCCTCCATCGGCCTGTCCAAGGCGCTCACGCCCGTCTCCATCCGGTACAACGACAACGGTCGCCCCGACGGCGGCGCGGGGCGCAGCCTCACGCTCAACTTCCCCAGCGTCCCGCCCGGCGACTACCAGCTCACGCTGATGGTGAGCGGGGCCGGCGTGACGGATTCCACCACGCAAACCATCAAGGTCCGTCCGAAGCGCTGACGACCCGTCGGCGCACGACGAACGAACACGGGGCGCTTCAGCGATGCTGAGGCGCCCCGTTGTCCGTGCAGCGAGGTGTCGCGCGAGAACGAAACGAGCCGCTATCGTCGAACCACCAGCACGCCCACCGCGCTCCCGAACTCGTCGTTCCCGATGGGGAGCCCCGGCGGCGCGATCCACTGTCCCCCGTCGGCACGCACGGCCAGACGATGGGCTCCCGGCGGGAGTTTGAGTTCGGCGCGCCAGCGTCCGCTCGTGAGACGGCGCATGCGCGTGATGCTCCACTGCGTGGCGTCGCCCATGAGTTCCACCGATTCGGCACGTGGGGCATCGACGAGCAGTACGATACGCAGCGTGTCGCGTACGAGTGCCATGCCGGCGGCGTCGCTGTCCGGCGCCTCGGCCTGCGCGCGTTCGATCGACAGGCTGTCCACCGTGCCGAGGGTACGCGTTTCGAAGGCCAAAATGCCGGTCGGCGTGCCGTCCCCGTCACGCCACGGCAGCCGCGAGAGTCGTACGCCGAGCGCCACCACGGGCGAGAAGCGCGCAGCGGAATGGTCACGCAGTTCATCGCGCAGCATGGACCCTTGCAGCGTGGCGGCATTGCTCGCCGCCGCGCCGACCAGCGACAGCCACCCGGTGATGGGCTGGACGATCGCCAGCGAGGTCACCGTGGGTACCGGCTGCGGCTTGGGGGCGAGCGCGTCGCTGCTCAGCCAGCTCGCCATAGGGGCGGTGACCGACACGAGCCACTGCGTCTGTCCGGTATTGAAGCCCACCGAGGCGATGCCGGTGGCAAGATCGCGACGCTGGACGGTGCGCAGCGAACTGCTGAGCACCTGGCCCGCGTTGCTTGGTACGTTGGCCGGCACGCGCGGCACGTCCACGCTCATCGTTTGGGTGGTCACGCGCGACGCGCGCTCGTACGACATCCCGACGGCGAACTCGATACCGGCATACGTGGTGACGAGTCCCGCTTCGGCGCGCGCGAGCTGGCCGGCATCGATGCGGCGCGTGACGGTGGTGTCGGTGAGCGACGGTGACGAGGCGAGCATGGTGCCCCCCATCATGGCGGGCAACGCGTTGTCACCGTACAGGCGTGACGCCGGCGTGCCGTTCTGGGCCGACCGGCCGTAGCTGACGGCGCTCCAGAGGCGGTTCTCGCCCACGCGGCTGCGCGCCCGGAGGGTGAGCAGCCCCTGCGACTGGGCGACCCCCGTTACGCCGTCCTCGATGCGGAGATTGCCGCTGGCGAGCGCGGCGAGCTGCACGCGCCCGATACGCCCCACCGCCTGCGTGGCGCCCAGCCACACATCGTTGCGCTGCGCCATCGTGTTGCCGTTGCCGTCGGGGAGCGATGCAATGCCCAGCACCGAGAACGTCGGGGCGTCGGTGACCGGGCCGATCGTGGCCGCCGGGGCGATGGGGGCGTCACCGCGTACTTGCGCCCGCAACGGCGCGGGTGCCACTGCCATGAGGGTGAGCGCACACGGCCACATGTACGGCAGGGCCCGCCCGCCACTCGGAACGGAGTGGCGGCGCGACGCGCGGGTGTTACGGCAGCGAAGCGTCACGGGTCAGGCGGGCGGACCGGTTTGCGGTCGGGAGAGATGGGCGCCGCCAGGACCGGCATCGCCCTCGTGCTTTTAACGTAGCGATCGAGGGCGTTGAGAGCCATGCCGGGCCCCCGTTGGGCGTTCTTGGCGACGGTGGCCTGCAATCCCAGCAGGACGTCGTCGGAACGTGGGGTGCGGGCCAGGATCGCCACGGCGTCCTGCGCGTTGGGAATGGGCACGCCGCGTCGGACGAGGTCGGTGAGCACTACCAGCGGTACCACCACCGACTCCCGGCCGCGACTGGTGCGCATCAGTTCCACGGCCCGCTCATCGAGCCCGGCCCGGAGCGCGATCGCGGCCGCTTCGAGTTCGTCCTCGTGGCTCCGCTCTCCCAGGGCACGCTTGGCCTGATGAAGCGCCGCGGCATGCTCGCGCACCACCCGGACGATGCGCTCACTCGGGATGCGCCGGGCGGCGCCTTCGAGGGCGCGATTGACGAGTGGTCGGACCGGGAGCCCCAGTTCGAGGGCATCGTCGAACAGGCCGCGCAGGGCGTTCGCCGTGAGCGAGTCGAAACGACTGGCGTCGAACGCCACCGGCGAACGATTGGCGGGGGCCGTGACGGTCGAGGGTGACCGCACGCTCGGTGCCTGCGTCGTGTCGCCGACGGGCACGGCGCCCACCACGGCGATCTGCGCGACGATCAGGAGCGTGGCGGAGAGGGTCACGGCGTGCCCTCACTGTTCACGACCACCGCGTTGGTGGGCCCGAAGCCCGCATCGGGCACCTGCGGGGCGAGCGGGTCCACCACCCAGCGCCGGCCGTCCACGACGAACGCGTATTCGTGGCGTCCTGGTTCGAGAGGTACGCGCGCCGACCACGTCCGCCCCGATTCCTCGCGCACCATGGGCGTGGCTTCGGTATCCCACCCGTTGAAGTCTCCCACGAGCGAAACCTCCCGGGCCGAGCCGGGCAGCGTGAATTCGAAGCGCACGGTGCCGCCCCGGTCCGCGCTTGTGCGGCCGGACAACGGTGCGGGGGCTTCCGAGCGCCACGGGCGCGTGAGCACGACCATGAACAGCGCGGCCGCCGCAGCGCCCCACCACCAGCGGGGGCGCATGCCGCGCCCATGG
>DCZC01000112.1:26531-31144 GCA_002331565.1 Gemmatimonas sp. UBA2094 | reverse complement strand
ACCAGGTTCGCCACGGAGAATACCTACGCGACCATGGTCGCCCCGCAGGGCTCGGCAGGCGTGACGCTCACGTTCGAGGGGACGGCGAATGACTGGGTCGCGACGGCGACACACGTGGGGCTCCCTGACCTTGTGTGTGATGTCCGCTCCGGCGGGGGGGCGAATGCGGAGCCGGTCTGCCGTTGATGTGGAGTGGGTGACGGGGAAGTACTGCTGACCGGCGAGATCCGGCGTCCGGAAATTGGTCCAACGCCCGATTTAATGATGCAGCACCATATGCAAGAAGTTTTTTGATTGAGTACTCCAGGAAGGCAGGAGGCTAGCCATCCCTGAGGACCGACCGGCGCATGGGATGCGACGCGTCTCGGTTATCCCCCAATGGAGACTCGAACCATGCGCACCAACCGCAAGGGATTCACGCTCATCGAACTGCTCATTGTCGTCGTGATCATCGGCATCCTGGCCGCGATCGCGATCCCGAAGTTCGCGGACACGAAGAAAAAGGCGTACATCACCGTCATGAAGTCGGACCTGAAGAACATGGTATCGTCGGCCGAAGCGTACTTCTCAGACAACAACACCTATGTGGGCTACACGGCTCCAACCGGGTCGTCGGGCGTGACGCTGTCGATGACGGCGCAGACGGCGACGGGCTGGGCGGCGCAGGCGGTGCATGCCAGCGTGGCCGGTGCGACGTGCGTGATCGGCGTGGGCGCCTCGACGCCAGCCGGCCTCGGCGAAGGTGAGCCGGGCGGTGCTGGTTGCCGCTGACCGGCGGGTGGGCGTATCAGGCGCGAAGGGGTCGGGCGATTGCCCGGCCCCTTCGACGTTTCCGGCACGCCCGTGGTCGGAGTCTCACGATGCCGGTCGCACTGTCACACTCCCGGTACACATCGGTCAGCGCTCCAACTGGGCGTGTTGCGTCGCAGGTATTGCACGCTGCATGGCTTCTTGCAGATCACCAGATGGTGCGGCCCGCCATCGGGATGTTAGCGACCCGTTAAAGCATTGAAGAGAAATGGTTTGCAGCGCTCGTTGTCGAATGGCACGGCCGTTGCCAATTGCCAATGTGTCGGCCGCTGACAAGCGATGGCGCCACCGACCAACCCCCAATGGAGACACGAATCATGCGCACCAACCGCAAGGGCTTCACGCTCATCGAACTGCTCATCGTCGTCGTGATCATCGGCATCTTGGCCGCGATCGCGATCCCGAAGTTCGCCGTCACGAAGAAGAAGGCGTACATCACGGCCATGAAGTCGGACCTGAAGAACATGGTGTCGTTGGCCGAAGCGTACTTCTCGGACAACAACACCTACGTGGGCCACACGGCCCCGACTGGGTCGTCCGGGGTGACGCTGTCGATGACGGCGCAGACGGCGACGGGCTGGGCGGCGCAGGCGGTGCATGCCAACGCGGCCGGTGCAACGTGCGTGATCGGCGTAGGCACGTCCACGCCAGCCGGCCTCGGCGAGGGTGAGCCGGGCGGCGCCAGTTGCCGCTGACCGGCGTGTTGTTGGCACATTGCGCGAAGGGGTCGGGCTATTGCCCGACCCTTTCGGTGTTTCCTGCGTCTGCTCGCCATCGACTTCGAATCCGGTGCCGCGTCGGGATGATCCAACGCCCGATTTTCCGGTAACGGCATCGGGGCGCCAGCGGTGTAGCGTGTCGCCATGCGCCCATCGCCTTCTCAAGCGGGTCCGCCGCGCCAGTCGCGCCGCCGCCGGCATCGCCATTCCCTTCAAGGTCCCGTTCGCCTGTCGCATCGCTGGCCTGCCCACTCGCGCAAGCGCGGAGGACGCGTGCTCGTCGAGTGCTGTGTTGCCATGGTGTTGCTGGCGGGCGCGGGGGCGCTCACTCTCTTGGTCACGGCCACCACCGCGCAACTCGTCGACGAAAGCCGTCAACGCGACCTCGTACAGCAGGCGGCATCGCCGCACCGATCGCGCGCGCTGGCAACGCCTTGCCGGGTGGTCGACGCGTCCACACGTGAACCCGTGGGGCCGCGCGCGCTTCTGCACATCGTAAGCAACGCTCACCGCTCCGTGCGTACCGTGTCGGTTGACGCCTGGTGGCGGTCATCCGGATTCGGCGGTGGCGCGTGGCATCGGCAGAGCACCACTGTCAGCGGCTGGTGCGAATGAGATTCCGGCATCGCGCGCCCGGCTATGGCGTGCCTCGGGGCGATTTGACCCGGGCCGCTCGTTGCGGCACGACCCTCGTCGAGCTGCTCGTGTCGATCCCGTTGGCCATGACGGCGGCCGCTGCGGCTGCGCTATTCGTGGTGCGCCTTTCCCACACCATTCGTGGGCAATCGAGTAGGCTGGCCGTTACACGTGAACTCCGGCATGCCACCCGTGTACTCGCGACCGATCTCGAGCCGCTTGGCGGCAAAGACGTGCACAGCGTGAGCGACACGCTGCTCGACTTTTCCGCCCAGCTTGGCGTGCTCGTGCTGTGCCACGCGTCCGTTTCGCAGGAAATCATCGCCGCCGCGCCGTCCGCGACTGGAGATTCGTGGGTCGCCAGCCTCCGCCCCGGCGACCGGGTTCGTGTGTGGCGTCCAGCTGAGGCGCAACACCCACCCGTGGCCGCGTCGCGCTCGCTCACCCGAATACCTGAGGCGCTCCCGGCTTCCGGGTGCGGCACCGATACCATCCGCGGACGCCGCTGGCGCCTTGTGTTCGGGGATAGCATCGGACAGATCGCAGCGGGCACGCCGGTCTCCGTACACCGGCAGGTGCGATACCGGCACTACCGCAGCGGGGGCGCGTGGTGGCTGGGGAGGCAGTCGCGCGATGCCGGGACATGGGAAACCATCCAGCCTGTGGCCGGTCCCATGCGTGCCCCAGCCGACGGTGGGGTGACGATGACGGCGCGCGACGCCAACGGAGATCCGTTGCGGATCGAAGCGTCGACGGCGGACACTGTGCGTGCGCGCATGATCGCGGTGGAGCTCACGATTTCCATGGCCCGGCGTACGGCAGCAACCGCCGGCCGTACGGTGGACAGCGCTTCAGTGCTCGTCCCGCTGCGGGCCGATGCCTTTCGTCGCCGGTGATGCGGAGGCGCACATACTATCGAGGCGCGATCAGGCCGCAACCGGGGCACCGCGCCGTCCGCGGCTTCGTGCTGCCGTTCGTGCTGATCGCCGTTGCGGCTGCGTCGATCATGGCGTTCGCGTTCACCACGGAGGGACTCCAGAGCCTTCGCGGTCAGCGAGGGGCGGAGCAGGGTGTCGCCGCTGCCAACGCGGTCGACGCTGCGCTCGCGCAGGCGCTCGATGACTTCACAAACGATTCGGTGTGGCTGCTGCCGCTTGGCGTCGCCCACCGTCGTGCCGTAACGGTCAACGGCATCGGTGTGGCCGTGCAGTGGCAGCGCCACCAGCCCTTGGTCGCGTCACTCCGCACCCACGCCCGCATTGCCGGCGGCCGACGCGTCGACGCCGCGGAGCGCGAGCACTATCGGGCGGTGTGGCTCGCCCCGCCCCCCGTCCCGGTATTCGCAGCGTTGGCCGCCAATGGCAAGGTCACCGGACGAACGGGCACGCTCGTATCTGGAAGCGACGTACCCCTCCCCACGAGCCCGTGCGGACTCGCGCGGGATACCTTGAGTGTCCCCGCCGTCGCCGCGCCCACCGTCGAGGGCGAAGTACCCGGCGGGTGGCCGGAGGCGCCGATCGCGGCGCCTGTCGACACCGGCTGGTGGCGCGAGCTGGGCACCGCCCTTGGCGCTATCGACGCGCGAGTTCCGGCAACGACGGTCAGCGGCGCGCCACGCCCGTTTCCCACGCATCGCGACTGGAGTGCCCTGCATTGGCGGGGTGAGATCGTCGGCGTCACGGGGCCGACGCGATGGACCGGCCTGGTCGTCGTCCGCGGCCCCCTCATCGTCACCGGCACCGTCCACATCACGGGGCTGCTCCTGCTGGAAGGGGCGATGGATGCCTCCGCCGGACAGCTCACAGTGCAGGGCGCCGTGATCGCGGCCGATGCCAGTGCCACCGGCGTGAGACTCGGCGCACGAAGTCACCTGTTCTTCGACCGTTGCGCCGTACAGATGGCCCTCGCCAGCGTGGCCCGGCCCACTCTGGCGCCGTTCTCCCTCTGGCAAAGCCTCCCGCGCCAGATGCGGTAACGGTCCGCACGCACGACCGTGCCCGACGGCTGCCGGGCCGTTGCTGTCACGAAGTGGGCGTCCGTACGCGCCACCCTCCCAAGGGAGGGCGTTACCTCGTGAGGCTCGGGTCGTTTCGAGTATGACAGGTCCTTTCTCGGGCAGGTCAATCTGTCCCGCACACCGTTTCGAAGCGGGACACCGATGCTCCCACTGCGCACCCCCCGTCTCATGGCGCTCTTCGGCCGGAAGAAACTCACTGTCGGGCTCGACGTCGGATCAGGACTCGTCAAAGCCGTGGTCATCGACCACAGCGGCTCCACGCCGGAAGTGGTGAAGGTCGTCATCACGCCGCTGAACGATACGGCGATCGTGGAAGGCGAGGTCATGGACCAAGGTATCGTCGCCGAGGCGATCCGACAGACGCTCGCCGCCACGGGCGCCAAGACCAAGCACGTCGTCGCTGCCGTCGGTGGCCGCGATGTGATCGTCAA
>DCZC01000112.1:2973-26352 GCA_002331565.1 Gemmatimonas sp. UBA2094 | reverse complement strand
AAAAAGATTCAGATGGAGCGCGTCAAGGAACAGCAGGCCCGTGAGCGCATGTGCTGGGAAGCCGAGCAGCACGTGCCCTTCGACATCGACTCCGTCGAGCTCGATTTCCAGGTCCTCGATCCCGATGGGGACGGGCTCGACATGAATGTGCTGCTCGTGGCCGCCAAGCAGGAACTGGTGGAGGCGAAGCAGGCACTCTTGATCGAAGCCGGCACCTCGCCGACGATCATCGACGTGGAAGCCTTCGCCCTGCACAACGGGTTCGAGGCCAACTACCCCGACGCGAAGTACGGTAATATCGCGCTGCTCAACATCGGAAACGAAGCCACGAATCTCAACATCCTCCATGACGGCGTGCCTATCCTTACGCGCGATCTCGCCGTTGGCACTCGCCGGATGCGCGAGGATTTGCAGCGCGAGCACGGCCTCGGCGCCGAAGAAGCCGAAGACTTCCTGCGCGGCTACGACCTCCATCCGATGATTGAAGGTGTCGTGGCGCTGCGCGGCGAGGAAATCGCGATCGGGATGGAACGCGCAGTCACGTTCCTTGCGTCGTCGCAGCGCAACTTCGGCGCGCTCCGCGCCGTGTATGCCTGTGGTGGCGGGTCGCGCGTGCCGGGGCTGATGCCGTGGCTCTCCGGCCGTCTGCGCATTCCCGTGCAGCCCGCAAACGCACTCGCGAGGATCGCCGTGCGCGACGGTGCGCTCGAGTTCTTGGCTACCGATGAAGTCGCCCCGCTGCTGATGCTGCCGGTGGGACTCGCGTTGCGCGCCGCCGCCTGAGCGCCCGGACCATCGTCTCATGATGCTCGTAATCAACCTTATCCCCGGCGGAAAGACGGGGAAGCGCACCGGTGGTGTTCTCTCCCTCGGGGAGACCATCTCGTCGCTCGGCGCCAACATCCGCGATCCATGGCTCATCGGCGCTGCGACGTCGGTGATCCTGTCGGTCGCGGTCGTCGGCCTGCTCTTCACCGCCCAGAACGCACGCGCCAGCGAGCTCGAGGGGCGCATCGAACGCGCCGTGCGCGATTCGACGCGCTACGCCAACATGCTCTCTGCACGGCGCAAGCTCACCGCCGAACGCGATTCGGTGATCCGTCAGTTGCAGATCATCCGCTCCATCGACGACCACCGTTACAGCTGGGCGCACATCCTCGATGAAGTGAGCCGTGCGCTCCCGGCGTACACGTGGCTGACCGTCATGGAGCAAACGTCCAAGGCACCGCTGCCGCCGGGCGTCGATACGGCCGTTGCCGAAGCCGGCGCGGTTGGCGCTGGCGCGACGGCCCGGAAGCAAGCGCGCGAAGACGCGATGGCCGACACGGTCAACGCGCATCCGCCTATCGGTTTCCGCATCGTCGGCCAGACTGTCGACATCCAGGCGCTCACGATGTTCATGCGCCAGCTCGAAAGCTCGACGTTCGTCCAGAAGGTCACCCTCGTGAAGTCCGAGATCGTGATCGTGGAGGGAAAGGACATAACACAGTTCGAGCTGAGTGCGGAGTTCGAAGTTCCCCCCCCGGGCGTCGTGCGCACGACGCCGCTCGTCGTCCCCGTTCGCTGAGTTCGCCATGGCCAGTCTTCCCACTACCCAGCGAGACCAGGTCAAGCTGCTGTTCGGCGTCACGGCCATCGCGCTTGCCGCGTTCTACTGGATGTACCCGTACACGTCGAAGAACGAGCAGCTCCTGCTCGACGAGACCCACGTGACCGAACTCGAGGGGGCGAACCAGAAGGCCGCGCACGAGTTCGCGAGCGGCAGCGTCGAAGCGCTGCGCTCGCAGGCCGCGCAGACCCGCTCGGGCCTCACCGTCATGCGACGCCTCGTGCCCACCGGCAACGAAGTACCCGCCCTGCTCGAGGAAGTGAGCACCGCCGCGCGTCGCGCCGGACTCGATGTCGGCGGCGTGGTGCCCGCTCCGGTCATTGCCGGCGAGCGCTTCGATACCTATCGCTACACCGTCACCATCATCGGCGGCTATCACCAGTTCGGCGAATTCCTCGCCAACGTGGGATCGCTGCCGCGCATCGTGGCGCCGGTGAACTTCTCCATCGTCGCCGGCTCCTCCAACGCGCCGCGCGGGCAGGTGCGCACGTCGGAAAAGGACGCCCTCGCCGCCACCATCACCCTGCAGACCTACATCGAGAAAACGGCGCCCGCCCCTCGCTCGCAGGAGCGGACGTCATGATGCGCGCGCTCATGATGTCCGCGCTTGCGCTGTCCGCATCGGTCGGCGCGACGGGGTCGGCCGCTGCGCAGTCCGCAACTGCAACGGTACGCCGCGAGTCCGTCGGCGCCGGGCGTGCGCCGGCGCCGGGTGCCAAAACCGGCCCGAAAAAGGTCGCCACACCGACCAAAATCACGATCCATCGCGAGTTCTTTGCCTACAGCGGCGACGGGCGGCGCGATCCGTACAAGTCTCTGATGTCGAGCGCCGATGTGCGGCCTCTGTTGAGTGATCTCCGGCTCACGGCGGTGGCGTTCGATCCGGACGGCAACAACTCGGTGGCGATCCTCCGCGATGCGTACTCCAAAACGCAGTACCGCGTGCGCGTCGGGCAGCAGCTCGGCCGCCTGCGCGTCAGCGGCATCCGCCAGAAGGCGGTGCAGTTCACGATCGAGGAATTCGGATTCAATCGGCAGGAGACGCTTCCGCTGCGCAGCGATACGATGAAAGTGAGAAATCCATGATGGGACCAACGACGCTTGTGGTAATGGCCGTGATTCTCGCGGGCGACACGCCCGCATCTGCGGCATGCACCGCCCCCTCGGCCGCTACGGCCTCCGTCTCTGACGTTGTCGAGATCCGTGGCCGTGTCCGTGCACTCGACGTGGCGCCAGCGCCCAACGGCACCGCCATCGTGCTCGATGTGGATGCCGCCGTGGCGCTCAACCACTTCACGCTCGACAACCCGTCACGCCTCGTGGTGGATCTGGGCGGGGCCAGTCTGTCCATCCGCCCCAGTTACGACGGTCGGGCACGCGGCGCCGTGCGCAACGTGCGCCTCTCGCAGTTCTGCGCAGACACAGCCCGTCTCGTCATCGACCTCGATGCCGCCCACAAGTACACCGTGGAGCGCAGCGGCAACAGCGTCCGCATCAGCATCGAGGCGGAGGCCCGCACGTTCGGCCGCTGGACCACCGGAAGGCCCGGGGCAGACATTGCCGAGGCCGCGACCAGGCGGTTCGAGTCGCCTGGTGCAGTTCCATCCAGTGCGCCGGTCAAGCCGGAGCCTGCCAGGAACGACGCGTCGGACGAGAGGCTCACGCCGCGTACGCCGGCTTCGCCGTCGGCCATCAACGCCACGCGCCGCCAGCAGCAGAAGCCGCGCATCACCGTCTCGTACGACGGGACGAACATCCGCGACGTGATCGCGGCCTTCGCCACCTTCTCCGGACGCACCATCGTGGTGGGAAAGGACGTAGAAGGTACGGTGACCGCCGATATCACCGAAAAGCCGTGGGACGTGGCGCTCCAGGCCATCCTGCAGTCGCAGGGGCTCGCCGCCACGGAAGATGCGAGTGGCATCATCTCGGTGGACAGCTACCGCAATCTCGCCTCCAATCAGGCGCTCGAACCGCTCGTCACGCAGATCGTTGACATCAATTACGCGAAGGCCGCCGTGCTCCGGAATACGGTGCAGGCGCTCCTCGCCCGTGACTGCACCGGTCTTACCACCATGCAGACCGGTCGCGAACTCGGTATGCCGATGAATCAGGCCGGCGGCGGCTCCCAGAGCAACCAGCAACCGATGGGCGGTCAGGGGTGCGTCGTGCGCGGTTCGGTCGCCTCGGACAGCGCCACCAACAAGCTGATCATTACCGAAGTGCCGTCGCGTCTGCCGGAAATCGTCGCCCGTATCCAGCAGCTCGACGTGCGTACGCCGCAGGTGGCCATCAAGGCGAAAATCATCTTCGTAAACCGCACCGGGATTCAGGACATCGGTCTCGCCTACGATCTCGGTACGGGCACGAAGCAGTTCTTCCAGCAGCTCGCGCCGCGTACCGATCCGAACACGCTCACGAACATCGATACCGATGGTGACGGCGTACCGGACGCGCGTGGTGGTGGCACCCCGTATCAAGGCCCGGCGCGCATCGCCCTTGGCGGCAACGCGGTGGCCGGCATTGCCAACGCGAACAACGCGATCAAGCCGAACGCACTCAACTTGATCTACAGCACGGCGCTTGGCCGCTATCAGCTGACGGCGTTCCTCAACGCCCTGCAGACGTCGTCACTCGCCGACGTGCAGTCGGAGCCGAGCATCACGATCCTCAACAACCGCAGCGCCGAAATCTTTGTCGGTCAGGAAATCCCCATCCGCGTCATCGATGCGGGCGGTCAGGGGGCCCAGGGCGGCGGCAGCGGTGCCGGCGCGGGGGGCCAGGCGCCGAATGCAGCGGCCTTCTATCCGCGGGCAACGGTAACGAAGGAAGAAGCCGGCATCAAGCTGTCGGTAACGCCCCAGATCACCAACAACAAGATGGTGCTGATGGACATCAAGGCGGAGAACTCGAGCGCCGAAGTGGCGCAGACCGATGTGGGCGTGATCTTCAACCGCCAGCGCGCCGTATCGCAGGTACTGGTGGCTGACGGTGAGGCTGCGGTGATTGGCGGCCTGACAGTGACCGAAACCACGCGCTTCCGCAGCGGGATTCCCTTGCTCATGAATCTCCCCTTCGTGGGTCGCATCTTCTCGCAGAACTCCAAGAGCGAGACCAAGCGCGACCTGCTCATCCTGGTCACGCCGCACATTCTGGACGAAGGCGTGACGCCGCCGCCGGGCCGCTGACGCGACGACGAGAAATCTCCCATGATCTCACGCTTCTCCACCCTTCCGTCCCGCATCCGCGTGGGTCCGGCTGTCGTCGTGGCCGCCGTGATCTTCGGCGCGTGCAGCGGCGACGAGGTGATCGACCCGCCCTTCATGGACACCGTGAAGCCCCGCGTGTCCATCGCGAAGGGTCTGCCGACGGCAGATTCGCTGCTGGCGGTGACGATCAGCGCGAACGACAACATCGGCCTCAAGCGCGTGCGTCTGCTGCTGTCGGGCGGCATCACGGCCACGTTTGATACCGTGATGACGAGTGCGGTGACGTCACTCACGCTCGCCATCAACGTGAAGGTGCCGTCGAACGCCGTCATCGGAGCCACCGTCAATGCGCGCTCTGTCGCCATCGACGGGGCTGGCAATCAGTCCGATACGGCGCTCGTCGCGCTGACCGTCGGCAGCCTGGAGCCGCCCGCCGCGATCATTACGAGCCCCGTGGCCGCGTCGCCCGTAGTGAGCGGCAAGGCGCTCGTGCTCTCGATCTCGGGCAAGGCGCGCTACAAAGTCCGCGTGCTCGGCTACCAGATCGCCGGCGCGTACAATTTCCGCGACTCGCTTTCGTTCAATGCGCCGCTCAGGGATTCACTCGCGATCCTCGACACGCTCACCATTCCCGACTCGGTGAAGGGCGCGACCATCAGCGTGACGCCGTTCATCACCGATTCGCTCAACCAGCGTGTGCTCGGCACGTCGGTGGTCTACGCAGTACAGCCTCCCGCCACTTCCACCACCATCCCGGTGGTGCGCACGGGCGTGGCGACGCGCGTCGAAGTGAACGACACGATTTTCGTGGAGGCGACCGACCCGGTCGGAATCGACGTCATCGGGTACGAGGTACGTACCCTTACGGGCCAGTTGCTGGTGGCCGACTCGGTGGACTCGACTGGCGGTTTCACCACGCTGGTGCGCACGTTCCGCGTGCGGGTGCCGGTGACGGCCTTCCCCACGCCGGTCACGGTAGCGGGCTTCGCCCGCAACGCGAACAATCGCCGTGACGTGGCCCGGTATGGCAGCGGCGCCGTGCGTGCTGATACGGTGCAGGTCGTGGCCGGGTTCACCAACCCGCTCCCGGGTGGCGGGCAGATCGCCGATGCGCTGCACGTTCCGCGTACCGACCGCCTCTACCTGTCCAACACCGAGCGCAACTGGCTCGAGGTGTTCAACCTCGCCGACTCGACGTTCGGTGCACCGATCGCCGTGGGCTCGCGCCCGTGGGGCATCGCCGCGTGGCCGCGCAACCGCGACGGCGTGATGGGTGACACGCTCCTCGTGGCCAACTCGGGCGGGACGAACATCAGCTACGTGAACCTCAATGCCGGCGCGACCGGTCGCGAGGTGTACCGGTACCCCCTCCCCAACATCATCGTGTACTCGATCACGAGCACCAAGGCGCCGGGGACGGATCGGGTCATCACGCAGCGAACGGCGTACGACTTCAGCGATCGCCCGCAGTATCTCGCGACCAACTGCGTGGCCGCCGTCAATCCCGGGACGCCGTGCGGTGATGTGGTGGCGGTCTACTCCACCGCGCCCACCCCCGGTCAGAGCACGCCGTTCCCCAATCAGGGCACGATCCGCTGGGAGAACCTGAGCAAGCAGTCGTCGCACTTCTTCTTCGAACAGGCCATCGGTCAGTCGCAGAATCGCGCCGATACCCTCGAGATCGAACGCTTCGCTGCAAGCGGTGTGGGCGCCGACTCGCTGCTGTTGCCCGCCCGTCAGGTCGTAACCCGCCCGGACAGCACCCAATACGTGTATTCGATCGTGGCGCGTCTCGATCAGCTGGCCTTCCGCGACACCACCTTCGTACGCAGCTCGGGCAACTTCCGGCGGGCGGTATTCGGCGAGGGCGGGCCGGTGCTCGGCAGCCGGGCAATGACCTACGACGTGACGCGCGGATTCGATCTCACGCCGCCGTTGCCGGTAGTCGATCGCGGCGTGTCCCGGCCGGTGGACGTGACAGACTTCATCGCCAACAGCTTTGCCCGCGTCCAGGGCGTCGGCATCAACTTCGATGGCGAGTTGAACGCCGTGAAGGGTGACTCGACTTACCTGTTCGACCATTCGCTGCGCCTACAGGGCATCCTGCAGAGCCGGCCGAGTGGTGGCGGGCTGGACTTTCATCCGCGCAACACGGGGGCGAACTCGACGCCGCTGCGTACCCGACTCGCCTTTGTGGCCAGCAATGAACCCGTCATCGACGTGTTCGACTCGTATTGCTACCGCAAGATCGCCTCGATCCCCATCCGTGATCCGATCATCGGCCCGGTGCGCGTCACGGTTCGTCCGAATGGACAGCTGGTGCTGGTAGGTGCCACCCGGCGCGGCGTGACGCTGGTGGCGTTGCCGGACAACTTCAGCACGACTTGCCAGTGAGCCATGGTACGGCGTGGCAGTACGAAAGCCCTTTCCATATTGGCACGCCGCCCGATACGTTGCCCGTATGCCTCTCCGCTTCTCCACGGCCGGCGAATCACACGGACCGGCCCTCGTTTCCGTCCTCGAAGGAATGCCCGCCGGCGTGCCGTTGCTGGCCGTCGACGTCGACAGCGAACTCGCGCGTCGCCAGCAGGGCTATGGCCGCGGGCGCCGCATGCAGATCGAAACCGATCGGATCGAATTCCTGTCGGGGGTACGGGCCGGGGAAACGTTGGGTTCCCCGGTCGCCATGCTCGTGCGCAACAGTGACTGGAAGAACTGGGTGGAGATCATGGACCCGGCGCCGCGCGACGCCGACGGCGACGGACTGCGCAAACGCCACGTGACCCGCGTCCGTCCCGGACACGCGGATCTCACGGGTCTGCTCAAGTACGACCGTGCCGACGCACGGGACATCCTCGAACGCGCGTCGGCCCGCGAGACCACGGCGCGTGTCGCCGCAGGCGCCATCTGCAAGGTGCTGCTGCGCGAAGTGGGCGTGCGCATCGGGTCGCACCTCGTCCATTTGGGTGGCATCGACGCGATGCGCCCCGACCTGCTGCCCGACGACCTCAATGCAGCGTCCGATGCGTCGCCGTTGCGCACGCTCGACCCGGAGGCGGAGGCGCGCATGATCGAGCGCATCGATGCGGCCAAAAAGGAGGGCAACACGCTCGGCGGCATTTGCGAAGTGGTCGTGTCCGGCCTTCCCGTGGGGCTCGGATCCCACGTGTCGTGGGAGACCCGGCTTGATGGCAAGCTGGGGCAGGCGATGCTTTCCATCCCGGCCGTGAAGGGTGTCGAGATCGGCCTCGGCTTCGAAACCGCGCGCCGCCGTGGCGCTGACGTGCATGACGAGATCGAGGCGGCACCCGGCCGCACGCGGGCAGGGCATGTGCGCCGCAAAACCAATCGCGCCGGCGGGACGGAGGGCGGGATGACCACCGGTGAGGACCTCGTCATCCGTGTGGCCATGAAGCCCATCTCGACGCTCATGCGTCCCCTCGGGACCGTGGATGTCGCGACCGGGCAGGGGGCGCAAGCCGTGGCCGAGCGGAGTGATGTGACCGCCGTGCCGGCCATGGGGGTGATCGCCGAAGCCATGGCCGCCTTCGTGCTCGCGGGAGCGCTGCTCGAAAAATTCGGCGGAGATTCCCTGCGGGAGACGCAGCGCAACCTCGACGCGTATCTCGCCCGTCTCGACGAGCGCGTCGAGCGCTAGTCGCCACGGTCGGCTCAGCACGCCCCCCCGTGACCATTCCGGTGACCATGCCGCGGCAGACCGACGGCCATCTCATCCTTGTCGGCCTGCCGGGAGCGGGGAAGTCCACCGTGGGACGGGCGGTTGCGCGCCGTCTGGGTCGCCCGTTCCTCGATTTCGACGCGGAAATCGAACGGCGGGTGGGGTGCACCGTGGCGCGCTATTTCGCGCTGCACGGGGAGCCGGCGTTCCGCACGCTCGAAGTTGCCCTCACGCAGGAGCTCGCCGCGGCGCCCCCCATGATACTGGCGCCCGGCGGGGGGTGGATCACCAACCCCGGGGTGGTCGATCTGCTGAGACCGCCCGGGCGGATCGTTCACCTCCGTGTCTCCCCCGCCGAAGCGCTGCGCCGGATCTCCCGCTCCCGCAATCTCCGTCCCTTGTTGCAGGAAGCCGATCCCAAGGCGAAGATGGAGGAGCTGTGGGTGGCCCGTCGCGCTCTATATAATAATAGCGCCGACATGGTGCTTGATGTGGAAAGTCTTACATCACAACAGGTTACATATTCCGTTGCGCAGCTTGCCCACCAGAGGACGCCGGAAGTAGGTTAGGAAATGGACGATCGCTGGGCGCCGGTTTTGGATGAATTGCGGGAACGGTTTGCCGCTGACACGGACGTCGTGGAAGTGGAAGCGTATCTCTCGTCGAAAGGATACGATCGGCGTCAGATCGGTGAGATCCTTTCGCTCCTGTACAGCGATACTCTATCGTCGCCCACAGTCGCGGAGCGGGCCGCCGATACCGATCCGGATCGGGAACCCTCGCTGCGCGTGCAAGGGCCACACGAGCGTGGCCGGTTCGCGGCCGATGCCTGGGGCTATCTGGTCACGCTCTACTCGTCGGGCGTCGTCAATCTCAACGATTTCGAACACCTGGTGGAGCGCGCGCTGGTCCATGTCGACGGCCGCATCTCTCTGGCAGACATCCGCGCCCTCGCGGACGACGCCGGGCTGGATGATGGCGCCATGGGTAGTGAGCACCCCCTGATACACTGAACTGATGCCAATCAAGAAGGCTGCACCCAAAACGGCTGCCAAGGCTGCGGCAAAATCCGCGAGCAAGACAGCCGGCAAGAAGACACCCGTCAAAAAGGCGGCCGCCCGCAAATCGGCCGGTGTCGAAGCGCCGGCACGCAAGGTGGCGGCGAAAAAGGCCGCCACCAAGAGCGCGGCCAGAAAGACGGCCAGTCGGCGCCGTGCGGCACCGGCGCTCGAGGAGGAGCTGGAGCCCGCGCCGGCGGGCGGCACGTCCCTCGTCATCGTCGAGTCGCCTGCCAAGGCCAAGACCATCGGCAAGTATCTCGGGCGCGGCTACACCGTACGCGCGACGGTTGGCCACGTACGCGACCTGCCCGCCAAGAAGCTGGGCATTGACATCGACAAGGGATTCGAGCCCGAGTACGTGACGATCGAGGGGAAGGAGGACATCCTCACCGACCTCAAGAAGATCGCCAAGGGCGCGCGCGAGATCTTCATCGCCACCGACCCCGATCGCGAAGGCGAGGCGATCGGCTGGCACGTGGAGCAGTACTTCACGCGGCCGCCCCGGACGGCCGTCACGGCGCCGATTCGTCGCGTGATGTTTCACGAGATCACCAAGGATGCGGTGCACAAGTCCATGGCCAAGCCCATGGACATCGACAACAAGAAGGTCGAAGCGCAGCAGGCACGTCGCGTGCTCGATCGACTCGTGGGCTACAAGGCCAGCCCGGTGCTCTGGAAGACCGTGAAGAAGGGGCTCAGCGCCGGTCGCGTACAAACCGTCGCCCTGCGTCTCATCGTCGAGCGGGAGCGCGAAATCCGTGCGTTCACGCCCGTCGAGTACTGGAGCATCTCCGCCGACCTGCAAAAGGGGCAGCAGCCGTTCGCCGCCAAACTGCATCAGGTGGACGGCAAGAAGCCCGAGATCCCCACCGGGAGTGAGGCCGAGCGCATTCTGGCCGATCTCAAGGGTCGCAAGGAGTTCGAAGTCACCGAGGTGAAGCGGCGCGAGCGTCGCAAGAATCCGGCGGCGCCCTTCACCACCAGTACGCTGCAGCAGGAGGCCGCCAAGAAGCTCGGCTTCGGCAGCAAGCGCACCATGCGGCTCGCGCAGGATCTCTACGAAGGCATCGATGTGGGGGTGGACGGCGCAACCGGTCTCATCACCTACATGCGTACCGACTCCACGCGTGTCTCCGAAGACGCGGCCAATGCCGCGCGGGAGTCACTGCGGGCGCAGTTCGGCGCCGAGTTCCTCGCGGCGCAGCCGCAGCTCTATCCCAGCGGCAAAGCCAACGCGCAGGACGCGCACGAGGGTGTGCGCCCCACCGATCCGTCGCGTCGCCCCGAAGCCATCCAGAAGTACCTCACGGCCGATCAGTTCAAGCTGTATCAGCTCATCTGGCAGCGCTTCATGGCGTCGCAGATGGCCCCGGCCGTATTCGATACCACCACCGTGGACTTCGACATCCCCACGCGGGGGCGGTCGTATCTGTTCCGCGCCACCGGCTCTGTGGTGAAGTTCCAGGGCTTCCTCGCACTGTACCGCGAGGCCCGTGAAGAGGGCGAGGCGAAGGCGCTCGAAGACGAGCAGGCGCTGCCGTTCCTCGAGCAGGGTGAGCGGGTGCCGGTGAAAGCCATCACCCCCACGCAGCACTTCACCGAGCCGCCGCCGCGCTTCTCCGAAGCGTCACTCGTGAAGGAGCTCGAACGTCTCGGCATCGGCCGTCCGTCCACCTATGCCAGCATCATCTCGGTGCTCGCCGAGCGCCGTTACGTGCTGCTCGAGCAGCGTCGCTTCTTCCCCACGCCGCTCGGCGAAACGGTGGAGAAGGTCATGGTGAAGAAGTTCCCGGATCTCTTCGACGTGCATTTCACCGCCAAGATGGAGCTCGAGCTCGACAAGATCGCCGACGGCGAAACCGGGTGGGTGGAGGTCCTCGACGAGGAATGGTCGAAGATCAAGAAGAACCTGCACGATGACGATCTGCCCGCGCTCATCGGCGAGGCGTACGATCTCTCGGCGCTGGCCAGCGAGAAATGCCCCGACTGTGGCGGCAAGCTCGTGGCCAAGGGTGGCTTCTTCGGCCCGTTCGTCGCGTGCGAGAACCACCCCAAAGTCTGCAAGTACACGCGCCCCATCAAGGGCGAGAAGAAACCCGCCGAACTGACCAAGTACATGTGTCAGGAGTGCGGTGAGCCCATGGTGGTGAGACAGGGCCGTTCGGGTGACTTCCTCGGCTGCAGCAAGTTCCCCAAATGCCGCGGTACGCGCAGCATGCCCACCGGGGTAAAGTGTCCGAAGGACGGCGGGGAAATTACCGAACGGCGCAGCAAGAAGCGCGGCAAGGCGTTCTACGGCTGCGAGAGCTACCCCAATTGCGATTTCGTCGTGTGGGACAAGCCCGTCGCCGACGTTTGCCCCGACTGCGGGTACGTGGGGGCCGAAGCGAAGGCCAACAAGACACGCGGCCATTTCCGGAAGTGTCTCAAGTGCACCAACGAGTGGGACGTCGCCGCGCCCGACGACGCCGCCGAAATGGCCGACGTTGCCTGAATAACGCGGTCCCTCTCGTTCCACCCGGAGCGAGGGGGACTATCTTTTCGGTATGAGCAAACCCGTGCATGTGGTGGGTGGCGGTCTCGCCGGAAGCGAGGCTGCATGGCAGCTGGCCGAGCGTGGCCACGAAGTGGTCATCCACGAAATGCGACCGGTGCGCGGTACGGCGGCGCACCGCACGGCGAAGCTCGGTGAGCTCGTCTGCTCGAACACGTTCAAGAGCACCGAGCCGTCCAATGCCCACGGTCTGCTCAAGGCCGAAATGCGCACGCTCGGGTCGCTCATCCTCGCCTGCGCCGACGAGGCGCGCGTGCCCGGTGGGAGTGCGCTCACGGTCGATCGCGAGATCTTTTCGCAGGGGGTGCACGATCGCATCCATGCGCATCCACGCATCACGGTCTCGCGCGAAGAGGTGACCGAGCTCCCGGAGGTGGGCATTGTTGCCACCGGACCGCTCACCAGCGACGCATTCGCGGAGCGCATCCGTACGCGGCTGGGCGTGGAGTCGCTCGCGTTCTACGATGCGATCGCCCCGGTGGTGAGCTTCGAGTCGATCGATCAGGATATCGCTTTCCGGCAGTCGCGCTGGGGCAAGGAAACGATGGAAGGCGCGAGCGAGGAAGGCGCCTACCTCAACTGTCCGTTCACGCGAGACGAGTACGAAGCCTTCATCGACGCGCTCACCACGGCCGATCAATTCACCGCCCACGAGTTCGACGCGGTGCCGTACTTCGAGGGGTGCATGCCCGTCGAGGAGATGGCGCGTCGCGGGCGCGAGTCGCTGCGCTTCGGCCCCATGAAGCCCATCGGGCTGCGTGACCCGCGCAACGACACCAAGCCGTGGGCGGTGGCGCAGCTGCGCATGGAAGATCGTGCGGGACGCATGTGGAACCTCGTGGGCTTCCAGACGCGCCTGCGCATCCCCGAGCAGGCACGCGTATTCAGAATGATCCCCGGACTCGCCGACGCGGAGTTCCTGCGCTTCGGCAGCATCCATCGCAACTCGTACGTGAACGCGCCGGCGGCACTCTCACCGCATCTGTCGTTGCGTGACGCGGCCACCACGCTGTTCGCGGGACAGATCACCGGTGTGGAAGGCTACACGGAGAGCAGCGCCACTGGACTGCTCGCGGGCATCAACCTGTCGCGACTGTTGCGCGGCGAAGAGCCCGTTGTGCCGCCGCCCACCACCATGATGGGGGCGCTCTATCGCTATCTGCGCGAAGCCGACCCGAAGCATTTCCAGCCCATGAACGCCAACTTCGGCCTGCTCGATGATCTCGAAGGCGTGCCGGCCAAGGTGCTCAAGGACAAGACGAAGAAGCGCGAGCTGTTCGCCGAGCGTGGGCTCGCGCATATGACCGCGTGGCGCGACGAACATGCGCTCGCGGCGGAGACGCTCGCGTGAGCATCGGGCAGGGCGAGCAAGGGGCGGAACCTTCGCCGGAGACGCCGCTCCCTACCGAGATCGGCGAGTTTCTCGTGCATCTCGAAAAGGAGCGCGACCTCTCGCCCAACACGCTGTCGGCCTACTCGCGCGATCTGCGCGAATTCTCTACGTGGCTGGCGCAAACCCATGGCGAGCAGGGGTGGGACTGGAACGAGCTGTCGCGTACCAGCATCCGTGGCTACATGGCGCACCTCACCCGACGCGGCCTCGCCAAGCGCAGCGTCGCCCGGCAGCTCAGCGCCGTGCGCAGCTTCTATCGCTGGATGCACCGCGATGAACGCGTGGAGGTGAATCCCGCGCGCGCCGTGGGCTCGCCACGGTTGCCGCGCACGCTGCCGGCGTATCTCGATCGGCAGCAGGCGGAGACCCTGTTGCAGCACGCGGCTACGCGCGCGCAGAGTCTGGACTTCACCGACGTACGCAACCTGGCGATGCTCGAGTTGTTCTACTCGAGTGGCCTGCGCCTCAGCGAGCTGCGCGGCATCGATCTGCAGGATCTCGATCTCGTGTCGCAGCAGGTGAAGGTGCGCGGCAAGGGACGCAAGGAGCGTATCGTGCCGCTCGGCGATCACGCCCAGCTGGCGCTGCGCAATTATCTCGTGAAGCGTGACGCCCAGCTGCAGCAGCTCGGTGGCACCAAGGCCGGCCGGCTCGCGCGCGGCGCCATGTTCCTCAGTGATCGCGGCTCGCGCATCAGTGCCCGAGCGGTGCAGCACGCCATGGTGAACCTGCTCGACGCCGTGGGTGAGGGGGCCGATCTCACGACGCACTCGCTGCGACACACCTTCGCTACCCATCTCGTCGATGCCGGCGCCGACCTGCGCGCGGTGCAGGAACTGTTGGGACACGCGAGCATCAGCACGACCCAGATCTACACCCACACGAGCGTGGATCGCCTCAAGAAGGTGTACCGTCAGGCGCATCCGCGGGCGTAGACGGCCGTCGGACGAGGCGTGCCTACGCCTCCGGGGTCCGTCCTCCGAGAATTTCCGCCGCACGCGCGGCATCGAGATTACCGCCGCAGAGCACGATCCCGACCGTCTTGCCCGCCAAACGTGGCGCGAGCAACCGGAGTCCGGCGAGACCCGCAGCGCCCGACCCCTCCGCAAGATTGTGCGTGATGGTCCACAGGTCGCGGACGCCTTGCGCGATGCGCCGGTCGCTCGCGAGTACGAAGTCAGTGAGGCCCGCGCGCAGCGCATCGAACGTGAGTTCGTAGCTGCTGCCGGTGGCGATGCCTTCGGCAAAGGTGTGCACCGGCTCGTTCGCACGCATGTGGCCGTCTTGCCATCCGTCGTGCTGCGCCGTGGCCCCCTCGCTCTGCACGGCGAAGAGCTGCACCTCGGGTTTCACCGCGCTGGTCACGGCCATCGCGCCCACCGCCTGCGAGCCACCGCCGAGTGCGATCACAACGGCGTCCAGTTCGGGAGCCTGCTCGAGAAACTCCGCCATCATCGTGCCGGCACCGGCGATCACCGGACGGTGATTGGTGGAGTGCACGATGGTGCGATGCTCCTGCTCGGCGATAGCGCGGCACGCCACCACGGTTTCATCGTAGCGGTCACCCACCTCGATGAGCGTGGCGCCGAACGAACGGATACCTGCGTTCTTCTCGGGATTGTTCCCCTTGGGGACGCAGATGGTGACGCTCACGCCTCGCGCGGCTCCAGCCCAGGCGAGCCCGAGACCATGATTGCCCGTGGTGGCGGCGATCACCCCGCGTTCCGCCTGCTCGGAAGTCAGCGCCGTGATCGACGCGGTACCGTTGCGTACTTTGAAACTGCCGGTCGGCAGATGATTCTCGTGCTTCACCAGCACCCGGATGCCGTGGCCGACTAACCCGTCGAGCAGTGGGTAGTGACGAACGGGAGACGTTTCGAAGAACGGGCGCAGCCGGTCGCGCGCCGCGAGGATATCGTCGTAGCTGACGGGTAGGGGCATGACTCTCATGGTGCCGTGCAGGAGAGGGGCTGGCAAGGGGCCCGCGGCGACCTCTATTGTCGTCGCCGGGCAAGTGTCACCGGAATCCGGTCCGTCGTATCTTTCCAATGCCGACCCGCAGTCCGCCTCACACCTATGAGCCCCATGTCCCTTCCTCAGATCAAGGCCACCACGATTCTTGCCGTGCGTCGCGATGGCCGCGTGGCCATCGGTGGTGACGGGCAGGTATCCATCGGCGATACCGTGGCCAAGAACTCGGCCGTGAAGGTGCGGACGCTCAAGGGCGGGCGCGTCGTGGCCGGCTTTGCCGGATCGGTGGCCGACGCACTCACGCTGTTCGAGAAGTTCGAGGAAAAACTCGAGCGCTATCCAGGCAACCTGCCGCGCGCGGCGGTGGAGCTCGCGAAGGAGTGGCGCAGCGATCGTATGCTGCGGCGACTCGAGGCCCTGCTCATCGTGGCCGACGCCGATCATGGATTCATGCTGAGTGGCAACGGCGAACTCATCGAACCTGATGACGGCATTCTCGCCATCGGGTCCGGCGGCACGTACGCGCAGGCCGCGGCACGCGCGCTCCTCCGCGAGACGTCGTTGCCGCCACGAGACATCGTGACCAAGGCCCTCACCATCGCTGGTGAGCTCTGCATCTACACCAACACCAACATCACGGTGCTGGAGCCCACGGCCTGATGCCGAGTCCCCGCACCCAACAGGCCATCGCCCGATTGGCCACCCTCACCCCGCGTCAGATCGTCGCCGAGCTCGATCGATACATCGTGGGCCAGGCCGACGCCAAGAAGTCCGTGGCCATTGCGTTGCGGAACCGGTGGCGACGCCAGCGCGCGCCCGAGAGCATCCGCGACGAGATCTCACCCAACAATATCATTCTCATCGGCCCCACGGGGGTGGGGAAGACGGAGATTGCACGGCGACTGGCGAAGCTGAGCGGGGCGCCCTTCGTGAAGGTGGAGGCGTCGAAGTTCACCGAGGTCGGCTACGTGGGGCGCGACGTGGAGAGCATGATCCGCGACCTCATCGAAAACGCGATCGACATGGTGCGCACCGAACGCGAGGTCGAGGTCGACGATCTCGCCAACGAGAAGGTCGACGAGCGCATCCTCGATCTGCTGCTGCCGGTGCCGCCGTCCCTCGCGGCGGAAGCATCCCCCGATGCGCGAGCGGAACACGAGCAGGCCCTCGAGCGCCACAAGCGCACGCGCGACAAGCTCAAGGCGCTGCTCCTCGATGGGCAACTGGAGACCCGCGAGGTGGAGGTCGAAGTGACGCAAAGCGGCCCCGGCATGCCGGGCGCGGTGATGCCGGGTGCGCCCGAGGGACTGGAAAGCATGGCGGATTGGTTCCGCGATTTGCTTCCGAAACGGAAGAAACGCCGCACGGTCAAGGTGAGCGAAGCGCGGCGCATTCTGCTCGACGAGGAGCTCGAGAAGCTCATCGATCTCGACGACATCACCAGTGACGCGCTGGAACGCGCCGAGGCGATGGGCATCGTCTTTCTCGACGAGATCGACAAGATCGCGGGGGAGCGTGGACAGGGCGGTGGCCCCGACGTGTCGCGCGAAGGGGTGCAGCGCGACCTGCTCCCCATCGTGGAAGGCTCGAACGTGCAGACCAAGTACGGGAACGTGAAGACCGATCACATCCTGTTCGTGGCGGCCGGGGCGTTCCACGTGAGCAAGCCGAGCGATCTGATTCCCGAATTGCAGGGGCGATTCCCCATCCGGGTGGAGCTCAAGGCGCTCACCGAGGCCGACTTCGTGCGTATCATGACGGAGCCGGAGAACGCGCTCACCAAGCAGTACGCCGCACTCGTCGCGGCGGAAGGGGCGCAGCTCGAATTCACCGCCGAAGGCATCGCGGAGCTGGCGCGTGTTGCGGCGCGGGTAAACGAGCGCATGGAGAACATCGGGGCGCGTCGTCTGCACACCGTCATGACCACGTTGCTCGAGGAACTGCTGTACGAGCTCCCCGACCGCGGTCGGGACACCGTGACCGTCAGCGCCGAGATGGTGCGCGAACGCCTCAAGGCGATCGCCGAGGACGAGGACCTGCGGAAGTACATCTTGTAGCGCGCACGGTACGGTAGCGTGCGGCGATCGTACGGCCAATCCGGAAGGGTGGGGCGGCCGGTTCATCACGTCGTTCGAGCGGAACGTGTCCTGATTGCCCCAGCGGGGCCCGTGGGCGGGGGTGCCGTTCCCCTCGCCCCCGTCCCTGAATACATTCACCCCTTCGCCCGGCGCGGCCCTCCAGCCGCGCCGTCTGCTTTTCCCACCGGGGGGCGCACGCTCTCCAGCCTGGGCCGCATATCCATGCCCGTACCAACCGGGGCCGAGCGCCCGCATCGCGACTTCCTCAACATCGGTGACTTCTCGCCGGCGGAAACGTTCGCCCTGCTCGATCTCGCCGAGCGCATGCGGACGGGCGGGTACGACGCCAGGCCGCTCGCCGGCAAGGCGCTCGCGATGCTGTTCATGAAGTCCTCCACCCGCACGCGCATGTCATTCGAGGTGGGGGCCATCCAGCTGGGCGGCTCCGCGCACTTTCTTTCCCCCCGCGACGTGCAGATCGGCCGCGGCGAGCCCATCGCCGATACGGCGCGCGTGCTGTCGCGGTATGTGCAGGGCATCATGATCCGCACGTTCGCGCATCAGGATGTGGTGGAACTGGCCGAGTATGCCACGGTGCCGGTGATCAACGGTCTCACGGACCTGTCGCACCCATGCCAGATCCTCGCTGACGTGCTCACGGTACAGCAGCACCAGGGTGACATCCGCGGAAAAACCGTGGCGTGGATCGGCGATGGCAACAACATGGCCAATTCGTGGATCGAGGCGGCCGCGCATCTGGGCTTCGCGCTGCGGGTGGCGTGCCCCGAGGGGTATGACCCCGATCCCGAGTTCCTTGCTGCGGCAGACGCCAGGGGCGCCGACGTGCGACTGCTGCGCGATCCGCGCGAGGCCGTGGATGGCGCCGACGTGGTGACCACCGACGTGTGGGCCTCCATGGGGCAGGAGGAGGAACAGGCGAAGCGGGCCATGGCGTTCGCGCTGTATCAGGTAGACGGCGAACTCATGGCCAAGGCCCGGAGCCATGCCATCTTCCTGCATTGTCTGCCGGCCCACCGCGGCGAAGAAGTCACCGCCGAGGTGATCGACGGCCCCCAGAGCGTGGTGTGGGACGAGGCAGAGAACCGCCTCCACATCCAGAAGGCCATCATGGCCGCGCTCATGGGACACGTCCCCCTCTGACGTAATCTCTCCATGCCGATCGCTGCCGGCCAACTGGCCCCCGATTTCACGCTGCCCACCGATACAGGCGACGCGCTCACGCTTTCGTCGCTGCGCGGGCAGTGGGTCGTGCTGTACGCCTATCCCAAGGACGACACCTCGGGGTGTACCACCGAGGCGTGCGAGTTTCGCGATCTCTTTCCGAAGTTCAAGAAGGGCAAGGCCGTCATCCTTGGCATCAGCCCCGATTCGGTGAAGAGCCACCAGAAGTTCAAGGCCAAGTACGAGTTGCCGTTCACCCTCCTCGCCGACGAGGAGAAGGTGGCGCTGCAGGCCTACGATATCTGGAAGGAGAAGTCCATGTACGGGCGCAAGTACATGGGAGTCGAGCGCACCACGTTCGTCATCGATCCGGACGGGCGTATCGCGAGGGTCTTCGAAAAGGTGAAGCCGGCCGGGCACGCCGAAGAGGTGATCGATTCGATCGGCTGATGCCACATAGGCTGCCAGCTTGGCTGGCGATCTCCTGCCATTTTGCGCATCTTTCACCGCAGTCAAGGGGTCAGAATCGTTGAAATCATTCAACGACGCTGACCCCTTGATCGCTCACTCCGCTTCCTCCCCGCTCATGACCCAGCTCAAGCGCACGCCGCTCCACGACGTTCATGTCGCCCTCGGCGCCAAGATCGTCCCCTTTGCCGGCTACGAGATGCCGGTGCAGTACCCCACCGGCATCACGGTCGAACACAAGGCCGTGCGCGAAGCCTGCGGCATGTTCGATGTGTCGCACATGGGCGAGGTCATCGTGCGTGGGCCCGACGCCATCCGCTTCGTCAACAGCGTTACCAGCAACGATGTCGCCGCGCTCAGCGTGGGGCAGGTGCAGTACAGCACCCTGCTGCGCGCCGACGCCACCATCGTGGACGATCTGTTGGTGTATCGCTTCGCCGATCACCTCATGCTGGTCATCAACGCCAGCAACCGCGAGAAGGATATCGCGCACCTCGAGGCGCATCGGGCCGGGTTCGATTGCACGATGACCGACATCTCCGACGCGACGGCGCTGCTCGCCATTCAAGGGCCGCAGGCGCCCGCGATTGTCGCGGCGCTCGCTGATGTGCCGTCAGGCAACACGCCGCTCGATGCCATCAAGTACTACTGGTTCACCGAGGGCAATGTCGCCGGGGTGCCGTGCATCATCTCGCGCACCGGGTACACGGGTGAACTCGGCTTCGAGCTCTACTTCGATCACACGAAGGCCGCAGACATCTGGCACGCGATCATGGCGGCCGGCAACGTCACGCCGGCCGGACTCGGCTGCCGCGACTCACTGCGCCTCGAGGCTGGCATGTGCCTGTATGGCAACGAACTCGACGACCATACTACGCCGGTCGAAGCGGGGCTCAACTGGCTCGTCAAGCTCGGCAAGACCGAGCCGTTCCTCGGCAAGGGCGTGCTGGTGCGTCAGCATCAGGACGGCACCAACCGGAAGCTCGTGGGCTTCACATTCGACGAACGCGCGATCCCGCGGCACGGGTACGGCGTCGTGTGCGGCGGTGTGAAGGTCGGCGAGGTGTGCAGCGGCACCATGAGCCCCACGCTCGGTATTCCCGTGGGCACCTGCTATCTGCCGAGTGCAGCGGCTGTCGAAGGCGCTGCGTTCGAGGTGGAGATTCGCGGCAAGATGATTCCGGCCCGCGTAGTGAAGCTGCCGTTCTACAAGCGGCCGGGGAAGGCGTGACCATGCGCGCACGCCCCACCAACGCGGGGCGGCGCGGCGGCGTCGAGGGTGATGCGACGGGCGTCGTTGCCATCCTCATGACCGACGTCGAGCCGGCCGTCCGGCTCAATGCGGCGCTCGAAGCGCAGGGCGTTCACACCGTCACCATCTCTCCGATGGACGACGTGCGAGGCGACCTGCGTCGCGTGCGCCCCACGGTGCTCGTTCTCACGGGGGCGTTGCTCGACGCGGCGAATGTGGCCCTTGTCCGTCACCTGCTGTGGGACAATGTCGCCGTCATCGGCTTTACCGATGTCGTCGATCCGCTCATGCAGGAGCGTCTGCGCGAGGTCGGGTACGCGGAAACCTGGCCGAAGCCCGTCGTTGTCGACGATGTGGTAGACAGCATCCGTCGCCGGCTCGAACGTTTGCGGCTGGCAGCGGAGACGGGGTTGGTCGGCGAGTCGGCGGCGATCCGCGAAGTGCTCGTAAAGGTGGAGCAGATCGCGCCTGTCACCAGCACCGTGCTCATTGAGGGGGAGAGCGGCACGGGCAAGGAGCTCGTGGCGCGCGCGGTACACCGTCTCAGTCCGCGTCGCGGCAAACCCTTCATCGCCGTGAACGTGGGGGCGCTGCCCGAGACACTCCTCGAGAGCGAGCTGTTCGGGCATGAGAAGGGCGCGTTCACCGGCGCGGCGGAACGACGACTCGGCCGGTTCGAGCTTGCCGACACCGGGACGTTGTTCCTCGATGAGGTCGGCGAGATTCCGCCGGCCACGCAGGTGAAGTTGCTGCGGGTCCTGGAGGAGCGCGACGTCACGCGGGTGGGCGGGTCGCAGACGATCCCGGTGGATGTGCGCGTGGTGGCCGCCACCAACCGCCCGCTGCGTGAGCATGTGGACGAGGGCGCGTTTCGCGCCGATCTGTTCTATCGGCTCAATGTGCTCAACGTGTATCTGCCGCCGCTGCGGGAGCGGCGCGAGGACATCCCGCTGCTCGTGCGCCAGTTCGTCACCGAGTTCTCGGCGCTGCACGACCGGGAGTTCAACGGCATCTCGGCCGACGCGCTGGCCTTGCTCGTGGAATACCAGTGGCCCGGCAACGTACGTGAACTGCGCAATCTCGTGGAGAGCATGGTCGTGCTGGCGCACGGTCGCGAGATCGGCGCCGACGACATCCCGCGCGCGATCCGCGAGAGCGGTGGGCGCCGATTGCTTCCGGTGCCCGTGGGGCCGCTGGTGCAGGGGAGCGAGCGGGCGCAGGGGCGCGAGCTCGAGTTCATCGTACGTTCGCTGGTCGAACTCAAGCTGCAGGTCGAGGAATTGCGTCGGCGTATCGACATCGAGCAGCGTCCGGCGCCGGGTGGGGCATGGGTGGCGGAAGTCCGGCCGGGCGGGCCCCCGATGCCCGGGCTGACCGAGGTACTGCCCGTGAGCGGGTACGGACTTGTGCGGGGGGGCATCGAGCCGCGCGACGACGCGCCACCGCCGACCGTCATTACCCTCGGCCCCGGCATGACGATGGCCGACATTGAGCGGATGGCGATTCAGGCGGCGCTGCGGGATACGGGTGGTAACCGTAGAAAAGCCGCTGATCTGCTGGGGATCGGGGAGCGCACGCTCTACCGCAAGCTCAGGGAATACGAGGGCGAGGAGGCGGCCGACGCCACCACCGACGTAGAGGAAGCTTGAGGTGTAACCGTATAGATGGTTGCGGGACAATAGGTTGGGAAGACTTTAAGGCTTGCAGGACGGCGACGCGGGTCACATATTCGCTCTTGATGACAGCCGGACCACTCCAACTGGTCTGCCCCTGCACCGGAGCCTGATCTGTCCATTCCCGTCAATTTCGGCGTGACGAGCGCGGCCTCCGCCCCTGGCGCCATCGCCGGGAGCGTATTGCCTCTGCGTCGTGCCGAGGAGCTGATCGCGACGCTGCCTGGCGTCATTTCGGTGCGGATCATCCCGGGGGATTCGGGGGCCATCGAAGAGATCCACGTGTTGACGACGGATCAGGTCGCGCCGAAGAACACGGTCCGCAACATCGAGAGCGCGCTGATGGCGCAGCTGGGGCTGCGGATCAATCACCGCAAGGTCTCGATCGCGACCACGCTGGAGGCGCCGCGGGCCGTCGACGCCCCGCTCCCGCCTGTGATGCCGGCCGTATTGAGCGCCATCCCTGGCGGGGCCGCCCCGACGGCTCCGCAGGGGGCAATCGGGGTTGGCGTTCGGGCGCCGGCGATGTCCGGGGCCGACCTGGAAGGGGGAATTGGTGCCGTTGGGGGGGCTCGATCGTCTGTCTCTCCGGTGGCACAGGCGGACGTAGCCGCGGATCGCCGGTTGCTGATATTCGAAGACATCGAGGTGCGGCGTTCCCGTTCGCGTGGCGTGCTGTGTCGGGTCACCCTGTCGCGTGGGGGGCAGGAGTATTTCGGGGAAGCCGAAGGGCAGGAGACGGAGCGATCGCGCATCGAGTTGGCCGCGCGGGCGACGTTGCAGGCCATCATCGCGGCGATGAAGGTGACGGCCGGGGGCGAGCGGAGTCTTTCGCTCGAAGGGGCCAAGCTCATCGACGCATTCGATCGTAAGTTCGTGTTTGTCAGTGTGTCGGCGCGTGTGGGTCGCGAGCCGGTGTGTCTGACAGGCAGCTGTGAAGTGCGGGAGAGCGCGGAGACGAGCGCAGTACTGTCGGTGCTCGACGCCACCAACCGGAGGGTGCAGCTCGATCGCTAGTACGCAGCGCCGCGCGTTCCTCGCCCAACCTTTTCATTCGTCCCGACACGACGAGAACCCGAACGTCCCCGTCAGCCGTCTAGAGCGGAGCAGAGCGGGCAGGCCGTAGTAAGAGCGGAGCCAACCTGAGAAAGCACGTGGAGTCCCGAGCGGGACACGCGTGACTGCCCCCAAGGGAGGTGACGACTCATGCAGTTCATGGCCCAGCTCGTGAACGCTATGTGGTCGGCGAT
>DCZC01000112.1:0-2947 GCA_002331565.1 Gemmatimonas sp. UBA2094 | reverse complement strand
CCCCGTCAACCGACTTGAGCGGAGCAGAGCGGGCAAGCCACAGCAGTAGGAGCGGAGCCAACCTCGACCAGCACATGGCCGTCGCGAGCGCGACACATGTGACTACCCCGATGGGAGGTGACGCAGATGGACTATATGGCCCAGTTGGCAAACGCTATGTGGTCGGCGATATTCGCCGATCTGAAGACTTGGACTTGATTGTCCACTAGTACCTGAGACATCTGGCGGGGCACCCTTTCCTATGAAGACAAGCGTAATCGCCTACGTGTATGCGATCGTGGCCGCAGCAGCGGCCTCGCTTGTCGGTCTGTACTTGTTCGACTCCAATGTTTCCCCCGCGCTCTTGATCGGGCCAGCGTTGATGACGCTCGTTGCGATCGGTGGGGCGCTGTACAGCTATCAGATCAAGTCGAACACCGCGGGGGAAGTGTCGTTTATCCCCTACCTGACGGCGATCGTTCTTTATCCGTCTTGGGCAACGCTCTCCATTATCGGCGCCGGTGCGATTTTGGCGGAGCTTAAGAAGCCCAAGTCCCCAATCAAGCGTGCATTCAACGTTGCTCAGATCGTATTCGCGGGTGCGAGTGCGGTAAGCGCATACATCGCTCTGGGTGGAAAAGCCCTACTGCTGTCAAAGGAATTTCACGCTGTACCGCATTTGGGTGCAGTCGCCGTATTCCTTGTTGTGAATACGCTGTCTGTCGCGACTGCGATCGGAATCGCCGAGGGCAAGAGCATCCTCAAGACTTGGCGAGACGGAAACGTCGCAAGCCTCGCCTACGATGTTGTTGCGATTTTTGTTGTTTATGCTTTCGCGCGAGCGTATGTGGACTGGGGAGTATTTGCAATCATCGGTGCGATAGTGCTGGTCTACGGATTTCGTGAGACCTACCAGTCAAAACACCAGCTTGAAGCAACGAACGAGGAGCTTCTGGAGCTTTTCGTTCAGACAGTTGAATTTCGTGACCCATACACTTCTGGTCATTCTCAGCGAGTCCGGCGCTTTTCAAGGATCATCGCTCAGGTAATCGGGCTAGGTCCGAAGGAAATTGAGCGCGTCTCTCGTGCTGCACTGTTGCACGATGTGGGTAAGATACACGAGATCTTTGCACCAATTCTAATGAAGCCTGGGCGACTTACGCCGGAAGAACGGGCAATCATGGAACTGCACCCGATCAAAAGCGCTGAACTCGTAGCTAAGATTACCACGCTACGAGATATCGTTGGCGCTGTACGACACCACCACGAGAACTGGGACGGCACTGGTTATCCTGACCGCCTCGCGGGAAAAGACATTCCGTTGGAGTCGCGAATCATCATGATCGCGGACACAATTGATGCGATGACGACCGACAGGCCATACCGAAAGGCGCTTGGCGAGGAAGACGTGCGGATTGAACTCATCAAGTGGCGCGGAATCCAGTTTGACCCCAATATCTGCGACGCTCTCTTGAACTCACAGGATTTCCGGCGCCTCTTCGACAAGAATGATGAAGGCGGCGTTCTGCCTTTTGCTCAAATATTCGACATTATCCGCCGGAAGCGATCGCGAACGCCTGCCGTTGCTTAGGTCACAGAGCTGCGACTCGTGAAAGTACGGCTTTCAGGAAAGCGGTGGGAGCAGCTTGCTCTCGCCGCTTTTTCCTTATGTAGTTGACGAGCATCTCTCTCGCCTCATCCTGACGTCCAAGGCGGATAAGTGATTCTCCAATACGCGAGGCCAGAAAATCTGATGCGCAAAAAGCGGAGGAGGCATCAAATCGAACTATCGCTGTCTCAAGAAGCGACTCCGACGGCGTCCACCTCTTGTCCATCAGCCCGACTCCTAGTTCAAGCCCGATGGAGAATGCAAGCGTGCGTAGCGGGCGACGAGCCGCTAGCCGCTTCTGCACCTGCTTGAGATGCACGTCAGCCTCCTGTCTTTGTCCTCTTGCAATGGCCATCAAACAGAGATGGGCATGAATGTAAGTGTTGGCCGCATCGTCATCGTTTCTCGTACCAAGTTTTTCCAGTTCTCTTGTCCAATGCTCAGCCGCAGCTGAGTCACCAATTTCTAGGAACAGTTGGGCAAGCTGCCAGATCGGGAATTCCGAATGGCGAGGTGCTTGAATCGCGGTCGAGGCCTCCCGTGCACGGTCAAAAGCCATCTGAGCACTCGAATGCTTCCCCGTCATACGGAATACATACCCTGCACGTCCATACTCGATTACTTGCTGAACAGTCGGTCGCGAGTCTTCATTCTTGCTAACCAGTTGTTCCGCGAGACGAACCGCAGAGTCAACAGAGCCGAAGACCGTGTGGTACATCAACGCGACCTTTTGAGTGCGCTCGTCGTCTTGAATGTCGGACTCAGAAAGCTGAAGTCCGAGGTAGCAACTATTCGCGATATCAACGTCACAGGTATTTGATGCAATAGTGAGTCCGATGTCTGCTGCTCGGATCCTGTCTACAATCTGTGCTGCTGGATTTCTCGCGATCGAGGCCGCGAAGGCCGAAAGCGAAACAGGGTCAGCAATTGGAGATTCTCGATAAGCCGCCTCGATGAAGGAAAGGCACTCATCGACTTCCGCATTGGTGAGAGTACGAGGGTCAGACGGGAGTACAATCCCCCCTGGGAGTAGGGCTAGCGTTCTCCCCCACTCATGGTTCTTGGACTCTTGGTTCAGTTGGAGACGTGTGAGGCGACGCTCGTTCTTTGTCCTGGGGAGATGGCGACGCAACGTCTGAAGTGCACGCAGGACTGTTGATGGCCTGTCACCCAGAACAAGCGCCTCATCGTGCTTGAGTAAGAACTTATGCAGCACATCTGGGCGTCCACTCAATTCGGTGTGCATAAGCGATTCCAGAAGAACCGCCAAATCTCCAGTTTGACAGAACTCGGCTTCGAGTGTATCAGCAATGGAGGCTCGAAGTGCGTGCTTTACGAGCGGCGACAGCCTTCGGATCG
>DCZC01000188.1:21783-29108 GCA_002331565.1 Gemmatimonas sp. UBA2094 | reverse complement strand
GTTGGCGAGCGCCCGCTGGGCGCCCGCTGATCGCACCGCGCGCGTTCGTCTGTTCTTGAACGGTCGGGCCCCTGCCCGGCCGTTCGCCGTTCGGCCCGCCCGCGGACCCTTCAAGGTTTCTCTGGCACCCGCCAGCGTGCGTGTGCGTTAGCCTCTCCGACTGCCCATGGATCGCCTCGTCCCCATTTTCGACTCCGATGCCCTGCCCATCGGTATCCTGGTCCTCATCCTGGTCGAGGCCCTCGTATTGATACTCTGGCAGCGTCGGAACCCTGATTCCGCGTTGGGAAGACCCAATACGGCCCGTATCGTGTCGTTTCTCGGTGCGGGTGGCTCACTCGTGGCGGCCATGATCTTTCATCGTCGTCCCGAACCGTCTCCCGAGGGGTTTGCCGTCGCGATGTTGTGCGCGATGGTGATCCACCTCTGGCACATTGCCGTCCTGCTGCGTCGCTGATCGCGCGCGGCCGGCGTCACGTTCCTTCAGCTTTCCGTTCATGCGCATCGTCGTCATCGGCAGTGGATTCGGTGGTCTGGCCGCCGCCATTCGCTTGCAGGCCCAGGGGCACGAGGTCACCATCGTCGAGAAGCTCGACAAGCCGGGTGGCCGCGCCTACGTCTTCGAGCAGGACGGGTTCACGTTCGACGGCGGTCCGACGATCATCACGGCGCCGTGGGTGCTCGACGAGCTCTTCGCGCTCACGGGGCGGAAGACCGAAGACTACATCAAACTCGTGCTCCTCGACCCGTTCTACAACATCCGGTTCGAGGACGGCACGGTCTTCCATTACAACGGCAACAAGGACGACATCTTCCGTCAGGTGCGCGAGTTCTCGCCACGCGATGTCGACGGTTATGCGCGGTTTCGTAAGAAGTCGTGGGAGATCTTCAATGTCGGCATGCCGCTCATCGACAAGCCCTTCCTCACGCTGGGCTCGATGATCAAGGCCATCCCCGATCTCGTGCGCACGCGCGCGGACCGGTCGGTGGCGGGCTTTGCGGAGCAATACATCAGCGACGAGCGGCTCAAGCAGGTGTTCTCGTTCCACCCGCTGCTCGTGGGCGGCAATCCGTACCGCTCATCCAGCGTGTACGCACTCATTCACAAGCTCGAGCAGCAGTGGGGCGTACTCTTCGCCATGGGCGGCACCGGTGCGCTCGTTCGCGCGCTCGTGCAGGCGTTCGAAGACCTGGGGGGCGAAATCCGCCTCAACAGCGAGGTTGGCGAAATTCTGGTGGGCGACAACCGCAAGGCGACCGGCGTACGCCTCATGAACGGGCAACAGCTGCGCGCGGATGCCGTCGTCTGCAACGGCGACCTCGTGCAGGCCTATCGCACGCTCATCGCGCCGGACAAGCGCCCCCGCACACCCAACCGCAAGCTCGAGAAGCTGAAGCACTCGATGTCGCTGTTCGTGATCTACTTCGGCACGAACAAGCAGTACCCTGGCACGGCGCACCATGAGATCATCATGGGCCCGCGCTACAAAGCGCTCCTCGAGGACATTTTCGAAAAGAAGATTCTCTCCGAAGACTTCTCGTTGTACCTGCACCGCCCGACGGCCACCGATCCGTCGCTGGCGCCCCCGGGCCATGACTGCTGGTACGTGCTCTCGCCCGTGCCGCATCTGGGCAGCGGCACCGACTGGGAAGCGGTGGGCCAGCGGTATCGCGACAAGATCATGCAGTACCTCGAGGACCGGTACCTGCCCGATCTGCAGCAGCACATCGTGACCGAGCGACGCATCGATCCGCGCTACTTCGAGGGCACGCTCAACAGCTACATGGGCAGCGCCTTCGGCCCGCAGCCGGTGCTCACGCAGTCGGCCTACATGCGCCCGCACAACCAGAGCCAGGACATTGCCAACCTGTACTTCTGTGGTGCCGGAACCCACCCTGGCGCAGGCCTCCCGGGCGTGATCGCGTCGGGCAAGATCGTGGCCGAGCTCATCGGGGGAGCGCCGGCGCGGAAGGGCGCGAAGGAGCCGGCGCCGAGCTTGGCGCCGGTCTGAGCCCGTCCCCCCTGAGCCCTGAGCCCTGAGCCCTCAGGGCCGGTCGAGAGAGTTTAGAGGCTGAGGCGGCGACCTGAGCCCGGATCGCGGTGAGAATTGAGCGGATTCGCGGTGAGAACTGAGCGTCGGTCCTCAACTCTCACTGCGAGAACCCTCAGCTTCACTGCGATCCGGGCTCAATGCTCTGGCTGCTCCCTCAACTCTCCCCCTCGATTCTCGGGGCTCCCCCTCCAGTCTCCCCGAGTCCCCCGCTAGATTTTCGTTGATGAACATCACCATCACTCCGACCGAGACCGCTGGCGTCTCCCGGCGCCTGCAGATCACGGTGCCGGCCGAGACCGTGGCGTCTTACGAGGACCAGGCGGCGCGCAAGTACGCGACGCAGGTCCGCCTCCCGGGCTTCCGCCCCGGCAAGGCTCCACCGTCCATGGTGCGCAAGAAGTTCCCCGAAGCCGTGCGCCAGGAAGCCATCGAAATCGTCATCAACGAGGCGTTCCGCGAGGCCATTCAGCGCGAAGGGCTGAACCTCGCCGCGCAGCCCCATGTGCACGACCTCAAGGCCGAGCCCGGCCAACCGCTCGAGTTCGAACTGCACTGCGAAGTGCGTCCGGAACTCACGCTCGAGAAGCTCGATGGGTTCGCGCTCACGCGCACCGAAACGCCGCTGACCGACGAGGTCGTCGACGAGCAGATCGAGCGCATGCGCGAGCAGAAGGCGGAGTGGACGCCCGTTGACGAGAAGGCCGCCGAAGGCGACATGGTGACGGTCCTGCTCTCCACCGCCGAAGCCGATGGTTCCCTGCCCGAGGGCAAGGAGTATCGTCTCGTACTGGGCGGCGGACAGGCCATCGCCGGCATCGAAGAACTGATCATGGAAACCGGCCCCGGCGCCACGGCCGAGAAGTCGGTGCGCTGGCCCGACGACTTCCCCGACGAATCGCAGCGGGGCGTGTCCAAACTCGTGCGCGTCGTGGTGAAGGACGTGAAGCGCAAGGCGCTGCCCGCGCTCGATGATGCATTCGCCCGGGAAGTCGGTGATTTCGATACGCTCGACGCCCTGCGCGCCGCGGTGAAGACCGACATGGGCGAGCATGCGAAGCGCGAGGCGGACGCCGACGTGCGCGGACAGCTCATCAAGCAGATCGTCGAAGCCAATCCGTTCGACGTGCCGAAGGCGTGGGTCATGCAACTCGTCGACGGGTACATGCAGATGTACGGCGTGCCCGAGGCGCAGAAGCAGACGTTTGCCAAGGAGTTCTACCCCATGGCGGAGAATCAGGTGCGTCGGGACCTGATCGTCGACACCATCGCCGAGCGCGAGACGCTGCAGGCCTCGGCCAGCGAGGTGGACGTGCGCGTGGAGGAGCTGGCGAAGGCCCGGAACGCGGACCCCGGTCAGGTGTACGCGCAGCTCCAGAAGCAGGGGCGCCTCTCGGAGATCGAGCGTGAGATCACCGAAGAGCGCGTCTTCGCCTGGTTGCTCGAGAAGAATCCCGTGACGGTGGCGTAAGCCACCATCCCTGCAGTTACCCGAACGGAGAACGTCATGGCATCGATCTACATGCCGTACATCATCGAGCGCTCCAGCCGCGGTGAGCGCACGTATGACATCTTCTCGCGCCTGTTGATGGACCGCATTGTGTTCCTGGGGTCGCCGATCAACGACGACGTCGCGAACATCATCATCGCGCAGATGCTCTTCCTCGAGGCCGACAACCCCGAGAAGCCGATCCACCTGTACATCAACTCGCCTGGCGGCTCCGTGTCGGCAGGGCTCGCGATGTACGACACGATGCAGTTCATCAAGGCGCCGGTGCACACCACGTGCATGGGTATGGCCGCCTCGATGGGCGCGTTCCTGCTCTGCGCCGGCGCCGCCGGCCACCGCAGCGCGCTGCCGCACAGTCGCATCATGATCCATCAGCCGTCGCAGAACGGTGGCGGCGGGTCGGCCTCGGACATTGAAATTCAGGCCAAGGAAATCCTGTATCTCCGCTCGAAGATGAACGAGCTGATGGCGAAGCACAGCGGCCGTCCGATCGAGCAGATTGAACGCGACACCGACCGCGACCGGTTCATGAGCGCTGAAGATGCCCGCGTGTACGGACTCGTGGACAACGTGATCCAGCATCAGGCGGAGCTCGTTGCCGCGAAGTAGCCTTGGCGTGAGGCGCAGAGATTAAGAGGCACGGAGCAGGGGGCGTCGATCACTCGGCGCCCCCTGTTGCGTTCACTTCGTGCCTCCGCGTCTCCCTGCCTCTAGCGGCCGGCGCTCACCGCGCTCTGACACGCATCATGATCTCGACCGCCGGCCGCGTCGTGAGGCGCGCGTACGGCCGCACCGTCTCGGGCTGCAGCGTTTCGAAATCGAACCGCCGCACGAGGCGCGCGATGATCAGCGCGGTTTCGATGGTCGCAAACGCCGCCCCGACGCAGATGCGCGGCCCGCTACCGAACGGCAGATAGCTCCCCGGCACATGCCGAGACTCGTTCTCCGGCAGGAACCGGTCGGGATCGAAGCGGTCGGGCTGCTCCCACAGCTTCACGTGCCGGTGCATGCTCCATGGGGCGATCATGAGCATCGTCCCCCGCGGCACGTTCCGGTCGCCGATCACCGTGTCCTTCCCCGCCACGCGCGGCAGGAAGGTGATGGGCGGATACAGCCGCAGCACTTCACGGAAGAAGTTGCGCACGAACGGCAGCCGCTTGGTATGCTCGAGGAGCACCGGCCCGTCGCCCACCACCTCCGCTACTTCGGCGCGGATGCGCTCGGCGAATTCCGGACGCTGCGACAGCAGGTAGAACGCCCAGGTGAGCGAACTGGCCGTGGTCTCGTGTCCCGCGAGGAAAAAGACGCCGAGTTGGTCGATGAGCCCTTCCCGATCGAACGGCTGCCCGGTATCGGCATCACGGGCTTCGAGAATCGCGCCGGCGATGTCGTCATAGTCGGGGTGCTGCAACCGGGCATCGAGCATCGCGCCCAGATGCATGCGGATGCGTGCGCAGGCCTGTCGCACGGGCTCGGGCTGCTGATGCGGTGACCAGGGTTTGTCCCACAACAGCCGCTTGATGTCGATACTGCCCACCTGCCGTTCGAAGCGCATGAAGTCTTCGAACACATCGTGCGATGTCTGCCCTTCGAGCGGCACCGAGAAGATGGTGCGCGTGATGACGTCGGCCGTGAGATGGCTCATGGCCGCGTCGAGCGAGAAGCGTTCCTTACCGGCCGCCTGCACCGCCATTCGCGTCTCGTAGTCGTCGACCGCCGCCGCCATGAACTCGAAGGCGCGGTTGATGCGCATATGCGAGAACGCCGGATCCACCATTTTCCGCTGCCGCCGCCAGCTGTCACCGCTGGTGACGAACATGGAATTCCCCACGAGGTCCTCCAGCGCTTCCACGAACAGGTCGTTCTTGGGGAAGGTGTCGTGGTCGGTGAGGATGCGTCCAACCCAGGCGGGATCGTTCACCAGCAGGATGCCGCGGCGGGTGTAGCCGAGCGGCGTGATCATCTCGCGGTAGGCAAGATCGGGCAGCAGGCTCAGCAGATCCTTCTCACGGCGCCACATCAGGCGCAGCAGCGACGGGACCGGGGCACGGGGCGTGGGGGCAGGCGGGCGCCAGAGCGCAGACGGTGCCGGCGCGGGAGCCATGCTCACGCTTCCGCCCCCGTCGGCTGTCGTCCCTGCCCCGCGGCGTTGCGCTTCATGAAGGCCAGGCGGATACGCGCCTGATGGTAGATGATGATGACCAGCCCCACGACCAGCGGAATGGCCCACATGCGCGGGTTGAGCGCATGTCCCGGATTGAGGCGCACGAAGCCGAAGGCCATGAAGGCCGTGTACACCGAGATCCCCGAGCCGACGATGGCCTTCACATGCTCCAACTGGTAGGAGATCCGGCTGGGGGTGTCACGGTAGATGAACCAGAGATTCGTGAGGCCCGACGCCACACCCACGATGGAGAAGCCCATCATGAGCGATTCCCGGATGAGCCAGCCCCGATAGGCGCAGAGGAGCGCCGCCGCGATGGTGAGCCCGTTGAGTGCGAGGTTGGGCCAGTGCCTGTTGGCGAGGTGCTGCTTCTTGTTGCGGATGGCGACCACGCTATGCCATACCAGCTGAATGGTGAGGATGGACAGGTACATCATCATCCAGCCGAAGATCCCCTCGATACGCCACTGCGGCCAATCGAGCGCCACCTGCTTGGGGTGGGTCGTCATGGGATCGAGCAACGTGGTGATGCTCATGCAGAAGGCCATGCTGGCGGTGACGAGCATGAGCCGCGCGTACCAGTGGCCCACCGTCCGATGCGTCTGGCTCCCCTTCTTGCCGAGGGTCGGGATCCAGAACAGCACGAGTCCCACCGCACCGCAGGCGATGTGGACAAAGAGGAAACCTTCGAAGGGCCACATGGGGAGGTGGGACCTCGGGCGGGAGTCGGGGTAACAGCGGGGACTGGGGGACAACTTGCTGCCGCCGAGGTTTTTGCGGGAGGGTGCCGAGACTCCCGGAAGCGCCGTTTCGCTTGACCCTGCGCGCCTTGCAGGGTTAACTCTACCTTGTGGGCGGGGTGTCATTGCCGCCCGAATCAATGCCGTACGGGGACCTGATCCCCGGCAGCCCACCGTACCGGATCGTCATGTCCCACGACAAGCATCTGCGTTGCTCCTTTTGCGGAAAGTCCAAGGACGCCGTCCGGAAGTTCATTTCGGGCCCGTCGGTCTACATCTGCAACGAATGCATCGCCCTCTGCAATGAAATTCTGGCGGAGGATGAGGAGCGCGAGGTCGCGGAATCCATCACGCAGGTGCCCTCACCTCGTGAGATCAAGAACATCCTCGACCAGTACGTGATCGGGCAGGAGCAGGCCAAGAAGGCGCTATCGGTGGCGGTGTACAACCACTACAAGCGCATCAACGCGGCCAGTACGGCGCGCGAAGACGACGTCGAACTCGACAAGTCCAACATCCTGCTCATCGGCCCCACCGGTACGGGCAAGACGCTGCTCGCGCAGACGCTCGCCCGCATCCTCGATGTGCCCTTCACCATCGCCGACGCCACCACGCTCACTGAAGCGGGCTACGTGGGCGAAGACGTCGAGAACATTCTCGTGCGTCTGCTCCAGGCCGGAGACTTCAACGTCGCCGAATGCGAGCGCGGGATCGTGTACATCGACGAAATCGACAAGATTGCACGCAAGTCGGAAAACCCGAGCATCACGCGCGACGTGTCTGGCGAAGGCGTGCAGCAGGCGCTGCTCAAGATTCTCGAAGGCACCGTAGCCAGCGTGCCGCCGCAGGGCGGGCGCAAG
>DCZC01000188.1:18550-21605 GCA_002331565.1 Gemmatimonas sp. UBA2094 | reverse complement strand
GGGCGCAAGCATCCGCAGCAGGAATACATCCAGATCAACACCAAGGACATCCTGTTCATCTGCGGTGGGGCATTCGACGGACTGGAGAAGATCATCGAAGCGCGCACCGGCCGCCGGCAGCTCGGCTTCGACAGCAGGAAGGCCGACACCAAGGTCGTGTCCATCAAGCAGACGACGCCCAAGACGCCGTTTGCGGAAGTGGAACCAGACGACCTGCTGCGTTTCGGCATCATCCCGGAACTCGTGGGCCGACTCCCGGTCTGCGTGCCGCTCGAGGCACTCGACGAAGACGCGCTCATGAGCATCCTCAAGGAACCGAAGAACGCGCTCACGAAGCAGTACCAGCGCCTCTTCGACCTCGAGGACGTGAAGATCACCTTCGAGGAGAGCGCGCTCCGCGCCGTTGCCGCCAAGGCGCTCAGGCGAGGCACGGGCGCCCGTGGCCTTCGCGCCATTCTCGAGGAAACACTGCTGGACACCATGTTCGAATTGCCCACCCGCGACGACGTCACCGAAGTGAAGGTGACGGAAAACGCCGTCGCGAACGGCGCCCCGCCACTCCTCGAAATCGCGCCCAAGCGGCAGAAGAAGGAAGCCTGAGCACGCAACGCACTTCCAGGACCGGCGGCCGCAAGCTGCCGGTCCTTCCGCTTCGCGACGTGGTGTTGTTCCCCCACGTTGCCATGCCGCTCCTCATCGGCCGCGATGCCTCGCTGGCGGCGGTCACCGCTGCGCTCGACGGCAATCGCGAGTTGCTGCTCGTCACGCAACGCAACGCCGACGTCAACATCCCCGCCGGTGGCGATCTCTTTCGCATCGGGGTGCGGGCGCGCGTCCAGCAGGCGTCGCGCGTGGCCAACGGCACGACGCGCATCCTCGTGGATGGTCTCGAACGCGTCAAGGTGACCCGGTACGGCACCGTGAAGGCCCTCGCCGTCACGAAGGGACTCAAGGCCGGCACAATGCTCGAAGCGCGCGTGGAGGCCATGCCGCTCCGGCGTCCGCGCAGTGGGAGCGACGCCCTCCAGGCGCGCGTGCGCCACGCGCTTGCGCTGTTCGAGGAGTACACCGGACTGCAGAAGCGCCTGCCGCCCGAGGTCATCGGCCTGTTGCAGGGCTTCGATGACGAGGAGCGCATCGCCTTCGGCATCGCGGCGCACCTCCAGATCGCCATCGAACAGCGCCAGACGCTGTTGGGCGCCCCCTCGGTGAGCGATCTCGTGGCGCAGCTCGTGCAGCTCCTCGGCGCCGAACTCGAACTGCTCAAGCTCGAGCGCAAGATCGACGAGCAGGTACGCGGGTCCCTCTTCCAGAACCAGCGCGAGTTTTTTCTGCAGGAACAGCTGCGCGCCATTCACAAGGAACTGGGGCAGGAAGACGGCGACGAATTCGAGGAGCTGGGCCGGCAGATCGCCGCGCGTGGTCTTCCCGACGCCGTCGCCACGCGCGCCCAGCGTGAACTCCGCCGGCTCAAGCGCAGCTCGCCCACCAGCCCCGACGCGGCGGTGGCGCGCGGGTGGATCGACTGGGTGCTCGCGCTGCCGTGGACCGACCGCACCGACGACACGATCGATCTCGACAAAGCCCGCACCGCGCTGGAGGGCGACCACTTCGGCCTCACCGAGGTGAAGGAACGCATCCTCGACCATATCGCGGTGCTCGGGCGCGTGGGCAAGCTGCAGGGGCCCATCCTCTGTCTCGTGGGCCCGCCGGGTGTGGGCAAGACGTCGCTGGGCCGCAGCATCGCCCACGCCCTCAACCGCAAGTTCGTGCGCATGGCGTTGGGCGGCGTACGCGATGAAGCCGAGATCCGGGGGCATCGCCGCACCTACGTCGGCAGCATGCCGGGGCGCATCCTGCAGGCCATGCGCCGTGCGGAGAGCGTGAACCCGGTCATCCTGCTCGACGAGGTCGACAAGCTCGGCGCCGATTGGCGTGGCGATCCGGCGGCCGCCCTGCTGGAAGTGCTCGACCCCGAGCAAAATCACGCCTTCAACGATCACTTTCTCGAGGTGGACTACGACCTCTCGCAGGTCCTGTTCGTGACCACCGCCAACTCGCTCGCGAGCATCCCCGAGGCGCTGCGGGATCGCATGGAGATCATCCGCCTACCGGGGTATCTCGAGCAGGAGAAGCTTGCCATCGCCCAACGGTTTCTCGTCCCGCGCCAGCTCGCCGGCAACGGCGTGCCGGTGGATCGCGTGACGATCGCCGACGACGTGCTGCCCGCGATCATCCGCAACTACACGCGGGAAGCCGGCGTGCGCGACCTCGAGCGTCGCATTGCCCGCCTGTCGCGCAAATTGGCGCGGCGCGACTGGAGTGGGCGCGGCAGCGTCACGGTGACCGAGTCGCAGCTCAAGGACATGCTGGGCACGGCCCCGTTCAGCGATGAAGACCTGCAGTTGCAGGATCAGGTGGGCGTGGCGGCCGGTCTCGCCTACACGAATTCTGGCGGCGAACTGCTCGAAATCGAAGTGAGCGTCCTCCCGGGACGCGGACGGGTGCAGTTGACCGGGACGCTCGGCGACGTCATCAAGGAGTCGGCGGCGGCCGCGCTGAGCTTTGTGCGCGCGCGCGCTGCGGCGCTGGGTCTGCCTCCGGATTTCCACCGTACGCGGGACATTCACGTGCATCTGCCCGCCGGGGCGACGCCGAAGGACGGCCCGTCGGCGGGCATTGCGCTGGCAACCGCCCTCACCAGCGCGCTCACCGGTATTCCCGTGCGCGGCGATATCGCGATGACGGGAGAAATCACGTTGCGCGGCCGCGTGCTGCCCATCGGAGGCGTGCGGGAGAAGGGCGTGGCGGCGCATCGCCATCACATCAAGCACGTCATCGTACCGAATGGCAACACCAAGGACCTGAGCGAACTTCCCGACGACGTCCGTGAGAACGTCACGTGGCATCCGGTGAAGTCGATGGACGAAGTCCTGACCCTCGCGCTCCGCGGCCCCGTTCCGTCACTGCGAGAGGAACGCGTGGTCATGTCGACCCGGGGCGAGGTCATCGCATGAGCGACGATACCACGCCCGCCGCTCAGGCGGCCGATCCG
>DCZC01000188.1:8161-18188 GCA_002331565.1 Gemmatimonas sp. UBA2094 | reverse complement strand
GGGCGCACGCGCGAGATCCACTTCTTCGACGTGAACCGGCAGTTCGTCCTCGCGGACCTGCCGGGCTACGGCTACGCGCGCATCAGCAAGGCGCGCAAGGCGGAGTGGCGGCCGCTCATCGAAGGATACCTCAAGGACAGTCCGAAGCTCTGGGGCGTGGTGCAGCTGCTCGATGTGCGCCACGACCCCACCGACGACGACATGACCATGCTCGACTTTCTGGCTGAGCTTGGCGTACCGACGATCTTTGCCGTCACGAAGGTGGACAAGCTTGGCCGCAACCAGATCGCCACGCGCGTACGCGAACTGTCCACGCAACTCGGACTCGATCCCGACCAGATCGTGCCCTTCAGTGCGCAAACGGGTGAGGGCCGCGATGAACTCGCCTCGGCGCTGATGTCGCTGCTCGCGATGCCCGACTGGAAGATGCCGGCCCCCGACGACGCAGCGGAAATGGCCGACGCGGCCGAGGAGTAGCGCATCGATGTACGGACGTTCGTGGCGACTGCTGAGTGCGGTGTTCATGCTGGGCACCCTCGTGGCGTGCGGCGCGGCGACGCCGGTGCCCGCACAGGCCGTTCCGCCGGCCAGCCAGGCCGGTGTGAGCGGTGACACGCTCGACGCCAACTGGGTGCCAGCCGGATTCGGCACATTGCGGCAGGACGACATCGCCCTCAAGTCGTCACCAGCCAACGGGCTCCAGATTCGCGCCATTCCGCTCGACGAGCGTTTCATCCGGCTACTCTCGCCCGACTCCTATCGCGCTCTGCGCGAACTCCAGAGCAGCAAGGCGACCCAACTGCTGGCGGTAAAGGAGCGGAACCGGCTGCCGTCGTACTCCGTGTGGTACGTGAGCTTCTTCGCGCTCGAGCAGGGTGAGACGCGCTTTTCGCCACAGGAGTTCATCATCGGCAACTCGGGGCGTGATTTCCGTCCGCTCGACATCGTGCCGCTTACGCCGGGTTTCGGCGAATACCGGCTCAAGCAGCGCGAGGTGCAGTCGGCGCTGCTGGTGTTCGATGGCCAGATCGACCTGAATCAACCGGTTACCGCGCAGCTCGAGAGCGTGCCGAGCGTGACCGACTGGAATTCGGTCCTGCAGCGCGTGGAGCGGGAGCGGGCTCTGGTGCGCTCACGGGCAACGGCCAAGCGCTGACGCCAACCGGCCGGTCACGGAACGAGGAGTACGTCCTCTACGGCCCCCGCATCACCGTGACGCAACAGGTGAAGCGCGTACTGCAACGCCTGATGCTCCCGCGGCCACGCAAGGCGGTCCAAGGCCTCGGCGGGCGAGAGCCACTCCCATAGATCATGCTCCACCCCCGTCACGATGGGAGCGCCACCATCCACCACTGCCGCGAACACGACGGCGAGCTGCACGCTGTCGTACGGATGGAGATAGAACGGGTTCACCGTGATGCTGTAGAGGCGCGCGGGGGCGAGGCCCGTCTCCTCATGCAACTCGCGCCGCGCGGCGTCCTTGGGACGTTCCCCGGTCTCGATCCGGCCGTGCACGATCTCCCAGGCACCGGTGCAGCGCGTCCCTGCCGCCCGCCGCATGGTGAGCACCTGCCACCGGTCAGCCCCCCCGGCAGGAGCGGGCGCCAGTACCACCACATCCACCACGCGCACCTCGATGCGCGTCGTGTTCAGATCGCGTTCGTCGAAAGCCATGCACGAATGCTAGGCGCTCGCCTTCCCCGCAGCGAGCGGGGTGACGAACTTTCCGGTGATGATCCCCCCCACTGAATTCCGCGCGCGCGCCGAACTGTGCCGGGAGGCCGGCGGCCTCGTGCCGGTATGGCGAGACTGCCTGCTCGACCTCTGCACTCCCGTCTCCGCCTTCGCCAAGCTGCGTCGCGGCCCGTTCGCGTTCCTGCTGGAGTCGGCCGTCACGCGTGGCCAGGCGTGGTCGCGGTACACGTATCTCGGCACCGAGCCGCGGGCGGCGTGGCGGTTGAAGGACGGCGTGGTGGAGGACTGGACAGCGGAGTCCGGGTGGCATGGTGCCCGCACGCCCGCCGACCCGATCGGTGATCTGCGGGACCTCGTGCGCGACATGAACCCGGTGGACGCCCCCGAACTGGACACCCTCTGGAGCGGGGCCTTCGGCTTCTTCAGCTACGACACGGTACGGCACATCGAGCGGTTGCCGAATTCGCCGCCGCGCGTGTTGAACTATCCCGACGCCTGCTTCGTCTTCACCGACACGCTCGTGGTGATCGACAACTGGCGTGGGCAGGCGCGCGTGATTGCCTCGGTGCCGGTGCCGGCGGGCGCCGATGACGAGACGCTCACAGCGTTGTACACGCGCGCCGATGCGAAGCTCGAGGAAACCATCGCGCGCCTGCAGGGCCCCGAGGTGCTGCCGCCCCTGCAACTGCACCACGACGCCACGCCAGCCGTGGCCCGCTCCACCTACGAGCGGGACGCGTTCCTGCGCGACGTGGCCCGCATCAAGGAGTACATCCTCTCGGGCGACGTCTTCCAGGCGCTGCTCGCGCGTCGCATGGAGGTGCCGCTCAATTTCGACCCCACCACGTTGTATCGCACGTTGCGCGCGCTCAATCCGAGCCCGTACATGTTCCACCTCCAGCTCGATGGTCTCGAGCTGGTGGGCAGTTCGCCCGAGATGATGCTGCGTGTGGCCGACGGCAAGGTGACGGTGCGTCCCATCGCCGGGACGCGGCCGCGCGGCCGCACCGAGGCCGAAGATCAGGCGCTGGCCGACGAGCTCATCAACGACGAGAAGGAGCGTGCCGAGCACGTGATGCTCGTGGACCTCGGCCGCAACGACGTGGGGCGGCTCGCCGAGTACGGCAGCGTGGAAGTGACCGATCTCATGATCATTGAGAAGTACTCCCACGTGTTCCATATCGTGAGCCAGGTGGAAGGCCGGCTGCCCCAGGGCGCGAGTGCGCTCGATGCGTTCCGCGCAGTGTTTCCCGCCGGCACGATGACCGGGGCGCCGAAAGTGCGCGCGATGGAGATCATCGACGAACTGGAGCCAGAACGCCGCGGCGCCTATGCCGGCGCCCTCGGCGTGATCGGGGCCGGCGATACGCGCATGGACCTCGCCATCACCATCCGCACCTGCGTCATCGCCGATGGCGTGGCGAGCGTGCAGGCGGGGGCTGGTATCGTGCACGACAGCGTGCCGGACAAGGAGTGGGAGGAGACGGAGAACAAAGCGCGCGCGATGCTTACCGCCATCGGCCGCGCGCGTGCGGCGCGACGCAACGCCGACGCAGGTCAAGTATGGCCGGTGGAGCCCGACGGCCGATGAGCGGCACGCTGACGACCATCGAAAGCGCACGCGTTGGCGCGGCGACGGTGTTCGCACCGGCATCGCTGTTGTCATGCGTGGCCGATCTCGTCCGCGTGCATGGTTCACTCTACGATTGGGCTTCGTCCGAACCGCAGCCGCGCGCGCTCCGTGGCCGCGCACCCGTGTACATGGCGTCGCTGTCCGCCGGTGGCCCTGCCGTAGTGGTTCGTCACGCGTGGCACGGCGGTCTGCTCGCGCCATTCACGCAGGATCTGTTTCGCCGCCCCACGCGCGCCCCGGTGGAGCTTGCCCGCTCGCGCGAGCTGCTCGCCATGGACATTTCCACCACCGAGGTGCTGGGCTACGTCCTGTACGACGCGAGCTTCGGACTGGTGCGTGTGGACGTGATGACCCGATACGTCCCCGACACGGCCGACCTCGGGATGGTACTTGCAGGATTGGCGCCGTCCGTAGATCGCGACGCGGCGCTGGCAGCGACGCTGACGTTACTGGCGCAGCTGGCTTCGCACCGCGTGGTTCACCCCGACCTCAATGTGAAGAACATCCTCGTGCACACGCCCGAGGGCACGCCGCCACGCGCCATGGTCATCGACGTGGATGTGGTGCGAATCGACGCCGGTCCGGCCGCTCAGGTCATGGAGCGCAACGTCTCGCGACTGGTGCGTTCGCTGCGCAAGTGGAACCGGCAGTTCGGCTGCGACTTCGTCGAAGCGGACATCGCGGAGTTCGCCGCCGCCGCCATGGCGCGCACGCCGCACGACAGCACCTTGCCCGGGGCCGCGGGGGTGAGCCTATGAGCGTCGTGCGCACCGTACCCACCACGCCACCGCTGCCGCCGACGCGGTTGCAGCGCATCGGCATCGTCATGATGAGTGCCGTGGGCGATGCCGTGCACGTCATGCCCGTGATCCATGCCCTCAAGGCGCATGCTCCCGCGAGCCACATCACCTGGGTGTTGCAGCCAGGGCCGGCCACCCTCGTGCGTGGGCATCCGCTGGTCGACGACATCGTGCTCTTCGATCGTTCAAAGGGGTGGCGCGGCTTCCTCGACGTGCGCGCCGCGCTGGCGACACGTCCCTTCGACGTCGTGCTCGGACTCCAGGTGTACTTCAAGGCCGGCCTCATTACCGGGTTCACCCGCTCACCGGTCAAACTCGGCTTCGACCGTGAGCGGGCCCGTGATGCGAACTGGCTGTTCACCACGCACCGCATCGCCCCGCACACCGGCCAGCACGTACAGGATCAGTACTTCGAATTCCTGGACGCGCTCGGTGTGCCGCACGCGACGCCGCAGTGGACCCTCGGCCCGTGGACCGACGAAGAGCGCGAGTGGCAGCGGGCGTTCGTCTCGCAGTTCGATCGGCCGATCGCGCCCATCGTGGTGGCCACGAGCAAGGCGGCAAAGGACTGGATACCGGAGCGGTGGGCGGAAGTGTGTCATGTGTTGCACTACGAGTACGGGTTGCAGCCGGTCCTCGTAGGCGGGCGCACGCCGCGTGAACTCGCGGCCGAAGCCGTGATCATGCGAGCGGCGCCGTTCGCACACTCGGCACTCGGCAGCGGCCTACGCAAGCTTTCGGCCATTCTCGACGGGGCCGCCGTCGCGCTGTCGCCCGATACCGGCCCGCTGCATCTCGCGGTGGCGCTGCGCGCGCCGGTCGTGTCCCTATTGGGCTACACCAACCCCAAGCGCGTGGGGCCGTACGATTTCGCACACGATCTCATGATCGACGCCTATGGCGATCCGGGTGAGGTCTACCCACTCGACATGACGTACCGCGAGGGGCGCGTGGCACGCATCACGGTGGCAGATGTCGCGGCGAAGTTGGCGGTGTGGCACTCCGTGTATGCGGCCTCGCGGCTGGCGGAATTGAGAGCCCGCGGGCTCCGATAAGTCTTGCCAGCGCCAGCCTCAAACGTGTCGCACCGGCCCGAACATGTACTCGTACCCGAGCTCGCGAATGAGCTCCACGAGTCGGCCGAGCGGGAGCCCCATGACGGCGAAGTAGTCGCCGCTGATCTTCTCCACGAGCGTGGCACCGAAACCCTGAATGCCGTAGCCGCCGGCCTTGTCCATCGACTCACCCGCGGCCACGTAGGCCTCGGCGAGTGCCCGGTCGATGGGGCGGAACGTCACCGGCACCGCTTCCACCGCTGAGAGCGTCCGGCCCTGGTGGGCCACGGCCACGGACGTGTATACGGTGTGCTCGCGCCCGGAGAGCCGCAGCAGCATGGCCACGGCATCCGCCGCATCGACCGGTTTCCCGAGAATGGCACCGTCGATCACGACGATGGTGTCGGAGCCGATCACGATGGCATCGGGGTGCTGGACGGCCAGCGTGTGCGCCTTCGCCCGCGCCAGCCGTTCGGAATGGGGTACCGGTTCCTCACCGGGCCAGACCGATTCGTCGACGTCGGCTGGGCGCACCTCGTGCGTAATGCCGATCTGCGCGAGCAGTTCGCGGCGGCGCGGAGACTGCGAGGCGAGGATGACGCGCACGGGCGCGGGGATGGGCGTCGGATTCGGATGGGACATATGGTAAGTTACCAGATCTCTCTTTCTTTTTGCCATGTCCGAACCCGTCGCTCCCGCATCGCCGTCCGAGCCCGATACCCGCTCCACGGCGCACTTCGAAACGCTCGCCATCCGCGCGCAGGCACCCATGTCGCCGGAGCACGAGCACTCGGTCCCGCTCTATCTCACGTCGAGCTTCCGGTTCGACGATGCCGAGCACGCGCGGGCGCTCTTCTCCGAAGAAGTGGCCGGCAACATTTACAGCCGGTATTCCAACCCGAACACCGACGAGTTCATCAACAAGCTGTGCCTGCTCGAAGGTGGTGAGGACGGCATAGCGACCGCGTCGGGGATGTCGGCGGTCTTCACGGCCATCGCGGCACGCGTGTCGTCCGGCGACCATGTGCTTGCGTCGCGCGCGCTGTTCGGCAGCACGCACCAGATATTCACACGCATCCTCCCCAAGTGGGGCGTCTCGTGCGATTACGCCGATGTGGGTGACCCATCGAGCTGGGAGCGGCTCGTGAAGCCCAACACGAAGCTGATCTTCATCGAGACACCGTCCAATCCCGGACTCGAGCTCATCGATCTCGTCTGGCTCGGTGCGTTCGCGAAGTCGCGCGGCATTCCCTTGGTCGTGGACAACTGTTTCGCCACGCCGTACCTGCAGCGCCCGCTCGCCCTCGGCGCGTCGGTGTCGATCCATTCGGCCACGAAGTACATGGACGGTCAGGGACGGGCACTCGGCGGCGCCATCATCGGCGACGCGTCGTACATCGCCGACTGCCGCTTCTTCGCGAGACATACTGGGCCCGCCATGAGCGCGTTCAATGCGTGGCTGCTCTCCAAGTCGCTCGAGACGCTGGCCGTGCGTATGGACCGCCACTGCCAGAACGCCCTCGCCATTGCGCAGCACTTCGAGGGGCATCCGGCGCTCGACGCGGTGCGCTATCCGTTCCTGCCGTCGCATCCGCAACACGAACTGGCCAAGCGGCAGATGACACAGGGTGGTGGCATCGTCGTGCTGGTGCTCAAGGGCGGGTTGGAGGCGGGACGCCGTTTTCTCGATCGGGTCCGCATGGTGTCCCATTCGGCGAACCTTGGCGACACGCGGACGATCGTTACCCATCCCGCATCCACCACGCACAGCAAGCTCTCGCCGGGCGAGCGAGCGGCCGTGGCGATCTCCGACGGGTTGATCCGCATCAGCGTGGGGCTCGAGCACGTGGCCGATATCATCGCCGACCTCGAACAGGCGCTCGGCGAGTAGTTTTGTCGGCATTGGTATGCCGACTGGTACTATTTCGGATGGTTCAGCCGACCTGCCGGCCTGTACGATTCAGAGGCGGCCGGCAAATCGACCCGGTGGTTCAGGCCGACGCGCCCGCCTCTCGCTCCAGCCAGATGGTGACCGGTCCATCGTTGACGAGTTCGACGTTCATCATGGCGCCGAATTCACCCGTCGCCACCCGGACGCCGCGCTGTTTCAAATACATTACGAATCGGTTATATAGTGGGGTGGCGAGCTCAGGCTTGGCCGCATCGGCAAAACTGGGCCGTCTGCCCTTTCTGGCGTCGGCGTACAGCGTGAATTGGGACACAACCAACAGTGCGCCGCCCCGTTCGCCGAGGTCACAGTTCAGCTTCTGGTCTGCGTCTGGAAACAGCCGAAGACCGAGTACCTTGTCGGCCATCCACTCGATTTCCCGTTCGGTATCCGTGTGGGTGAACCCGACGAGCAGCAGGTATCCGCCGTCGATCTTTCCCGCAATTCGTTCGCGCGGCCCTTCGTCCGTCTCCTCTCGAATGCGGACTTCAGCACGCTGTACGCGTTGGAGTAGTATTCGCATAGCCCCAAAGATTGGCTTCGAGTCGTTTGTGCGGTAGGAGCATCGCCGGTCTCGGCGGCATCGCGCGGTGATGAGTCGAAGGCAATGCAAATCAACAGACCCGTGCAACCACGTCTTGCGCTCCACTTCGATTTGACGCCGCGTAGCGCGGCGACGGATGCCGATTCGGCGTTCCTCGCTGCCTGTGTGGTCTGGCTGGGATTGGATCAGGGCCAGCAACTGAGCTGGGATGCTCCATCCAATCATACCCTCGACGGTGGCCGCATTCTCCGTTGGGCTCCATACCGCCACGAGGGATCGGCACTCGCCGACATCGTCGTGCACGCGCCCGATCCGCTCGACCGCGCGCTGCAATGGTCGACGCACGTCACCTATGTGGTGACGTCGGGCCTAGCTGGGGTCCCACATCGCCAGGTGAACATCCGCGTGAGCACCGAAGGCGGCGCGGCCAATGGCGCACCGCCGCCGGTGCGTCCCCCCCGCCTGCTCAGTGAGCTCGATGCGGCATTCACGCTCGTCTCCAACGACGGTCCGCTGCAGCGGACGCCCACGCAACTCGAGGCGGGCACGCTCGACGCCTTCGTGCGCTTCGTCCTGTGTGATCCGGCGCGAACGATGCCCGTGCTCCTGCTGACCGAACTGCCCGATGGTGGCTACGTGCTCCCGCCGGAGCAGTTTGCCTCCGAGATGTTCGGGCTGGGCCTCTGCTTCCAACTGCGCCACTCCGACACGTTCGCACTCTCCGACGCCGTGGGCGGTCACGCCCGCTCGGTATTCCTTGGCTCGGCGCGCGCCTATCTCCCGGGTTTCACGCTCGAGTCCGACCCCTTCCAGCACCCGCTGGTGTTGGCCCGCGCGCTGGCGCTGCCTGGCGAGCGTCGTCGTCTCGTGCAGCGCCTTGCCGAAGTCTCGGTGCAGCGCCCCTTCTCCGATCCGGCCATCGCGGACACCCTGCGCGATCTGCGCTCGGCGGCGTACAGTGCCCGCCCCGACGCCACGGAGGCGCTCGCGGCCGCCGAGTCCGGGGTGGAGATGGACAAGACGCAGCTGATCGCGATCGTGCGCCAGCTCGAGGACGCGGTGCGAGCCGCTGAAGGCGAACTGTCGCGCACGCGCGAGCGGCTTACCGATACGCGCCAGCAGCTCGAGCAGGAAAAGGCGTCGGCGCGCGCGCTCCGGACCACGCTGGCGGCGCACAAGGAGCGTCAGCCCATTGCGAAGCCGGCGAGTGATGCGCCGCAGTCGGTGCTCGAGGCCGTGGAACGTGCTCAGGCGCTGTACAGCGACGCCCTGCGCATCATTCCGTCGGCGTTCACGGCGTCGAAGGAGTCGGAGTTCCCCGACCCTGACACCGCGTGGTCGTACCTCAAGGCGCTGGGCGAAGTGGGGCGCCGTCGTCAGGATCGGGCCCTCGGCCGGCCACTCGGCGAAGTCTTCGCCGATCTGGGCGTAGACTACTTGCCCGGCCCGATCGATCCGACCCGCAAGTCGCCGTACGTATTCCGCGATGGCGACCGCGAGGTCGATTGCGCCGATCAGCTCCGCAAGGGCAGCAATCCGGCGACCTGCCTCCGCATCTACTTCACGAGCACCGAAGACGGCGGCTTCGTCATCGGGCATGTGGGGCGGCAGATCGATACGTTGCCCAAGTAAGGGGCAGCGGCCGGGGGCGGCGACCGCAGCCCCTATGGCGCCGTTTCATGGAACTGCACCGCCGTCTCATGCTGCAGCGCCCGGCGCAGCGCCCACTGATCCTGAAAGAGCACCACGATCGCGCCCTTGTGGTCGTACACCTTCATGCGCCCAAGTCCCGTCGCCACGCGCTCCACATCGGCCTTGGGACCGGTGAGCCAACGCGGCCACCGGTAGCTCATCTTTTCGAACTTGCAGGGCGCCGAGTATTCGTACTCGAGGCGGAACGCCATCACGTCGAACTGCAGCTGGCCCACCGCCCCCACGATCGGCTGTGAGCCGGCGCTCGTTTCGGCGTAGAACACCTGCGCCGCCCCCTCCTCGGTAAGCTGGCGGAGTCCCTGATCGAACTGCTTGCGCTTCATCGGATCGGCCGGCATGGCCCGCGCGAAGTGTTCCGGTGCAAAGCGCGGGATGCCCTGGAACTCCATCTTGCCGTCGCCGCCAAGTGTATCGCCGATACGGAGGTTGCCTCGGTCCATCACCCCGATCACATCGCCGGGCCACGCCTCCTCGATAGCCACCCGGTCGCGGGCCATGAACTGCTGCGGTGCCGCGAGGCGGATGGGCTTGCCGGTGCGCTGATGCAACACCTGCATGTTTGCCTCGAAGTGGCCACTCACGACACGCAGGAACGCCACACGGTCGCGGTGCTTGGGGTCCATGTTCGCCTGGATCTTG
>DCZC01000188.1:0-7979 GCA_002331565.1 Gemmatimonas sp. UBA2094 | reverse complement strand
TCGCCTGGATCTTGAACACGAAACCCGTGAAATCGTCGCGCAATGGCGCTACCGGTCCCACGCTTGATTCACGCGGTCCCGGCGGGGGCGCGAGCTCGAGAAACTCGCGCAGGAACGGCTCGATCCCGAAGTTGGTGAGCGCCGAGCCGAAGAACACCGGCGTGAGCGCACCGTCGATCACGCGCTGATGCTCGTACTCGTGCCCGGCCGCATCGAGGAGCTCGATGTCACCCATAAGCCGATCGAAGGCACTCGCCCCCATGGCATCGATGAGCTTGGGATCGTCGATGCTTACGATGGTGTCGTCGGCCCGCGTGGCGCCGCGGTCGCCGCTGCGCTCGAAGAGGTGCACCTCGCGCTTGAGGCGATCGTATACCCCCACGAACACGTCGTTCTCGAACACCGGCCACGTCGCCGCATAGCAATCGATGCCGAGGTCGGCCTCGACGTCCTGAATGAGCTTGAGCGGATCCTCGCCGTGCCGGTCGCACTTGTTCACAAGCGTGAAGATCGGCGTGCGCTTCAGCTTGCACACATCGAACAGCTGGCGCGTGCGCTCTTCCACGCCGCGCCGGTTGTCGAGCAGCATGATGGCGCTATCGGCGGCAACCAGCGTGCGGTAGGTGTCTTCGGAAAAGTCCTCGTGTCCCGGGGTGTCCAGCAGATTGAGCTGGTAACCGAGAAACTCGAACTGCAGCACGGAACTGGTCACCGAGATGCCGCGCTCCTGCTCGAGCTTCATCCAGTCGGAGGTCGCATGACGCGTGGCCCGACGGGCCTTCACCGAGCCGGCCAGGTGAATGGCCCCACCGTACAGCAGCAGCTTTTCGGTGAGCGTGGTCTTGCCGGCGTCGGGGTGCGAGATGATCGCGAAGGTGCGCCGGCGGGCGACCTCCCGCTCCAGACGGGAGTGGTCGACCGGTCCCGTTTCGGGCGCGGCGAGTTCGGGCGTGCTTTCGGACATTCCCGAAAGATAGCGACGAAGGCCGAATGCCGAAGGCTCCCGGAGCGGGGCGCGACCACCCGGAGCTGACGGAAGACGCTGAGCTCAGCTTGGACGCATCCCCCTCAGGTCTGAGCGAACGGAACCGTCCCGCTACTCCACCGTCACCGACTTCGCGAGGTTGCGCGGCTGGTCCACGTTGCAGCCGCGCTTCACCGCGATGTAGTACGCCAGCAGCTGTAGCGGCACACTCGCCAGGATCGGCGTGAGCAGGTCCACCGTTTCGGGGATGCGGAACTCGTAATCGAGTTTGCCGGCGAGGCTTGCTTCATCACGCGTGGTGATGGCGATGACCTTGCCCTTGCGGGCCTTTACCTCCTGAATGTTCGACGTGATCTTGTCGAACACCGAATCGTGCGGAGCGATGCATACCACCGGCATCATCTCGTCAATGAGCGCGATGGGCCCGTGCTTCATTTCGGCTGCGGGGTACCCTTCGGCATGGATGTACGAGATTTCCTTCAACTTGAGCGCACCCTCGAGCGCCGCCGGGAAATTGTAGCCGCGGCCCAAGTACAGGAAATTGGAGGCGCGCTTGAACTCCTCGGCCAACGCCTCGATTTCCTCGGCCCGATCGAGAATACTCTGGATCTGCGCCGGCAGATCGGCGAGCGCCTGCGCGATTTCCCGGCCACGCGCCACGCTGAGATCACGTAGGCGCGCGAGCTTGAGCGTGAAGAGGGCAAGTGCCACCACCTGGCTGGTGAACGCCTTGGTGCTGGCGACACCGATTTCCGGGCCAGCGTGCAGATAGATGCCGCCGTCGTCTTCGCGCGCGATGGTGCTGCCGACCACGTTCACGAGGCCGAGCGTACGCGCACCGCGACGTTTGGCTTCGCGCATGGCCGCCAGCGTATCCGCCGTCTCTCCCGATTGCGAGATCACGATGCAGAGGGTGCGCGGCGTGACGATCGGGTTGCGATAGCGGAATTCCGAGGCGTATTCGACCTCCACCGGAATGCGGCAGAGCTCCTCGATCATCATCTCGCCGATCAGTGCGGAATGCCAGCTGGTGCCGCAAGCGGTGATGATGATGTTGTCGACCGCGAGCAGGGCGTCCTTGGAGATATTGAGGCCGCCCAGCTTGGAGAAGCCTTCCTCGAGGATGAGACGCCCCCGCATGGTGTTCTCCACCGTGGTGGGCTGCTCGAAAATCTCTTTGAGCATGAAGTGCGGATAGCCACCACGCTCGATCTGTTCGAGGTCCCACTCGATTCGCGTCACCGGCTTCTCGTGCACGGTGGACTCGAGGTCGAGCACCTTGTATCCGTCCTTCGTCACGACCGCGATGTCGCCGTCGTCGAGATAGACCACGTGACGCGTGTGCGAAAGGATCGCGGAGGCGTCGGACGCAATGAAGTGCTCTCCCTCACCAATACCGATGAGCAGTGGGCTGCCATTCCGCGCGGCCACGAGCTTGTCATTCTCGTCGCTGCTGATGACGGCAATGCCATATGTGCCGTCCACCTGCCCCAGCGCTTCAATCACCGCGGCTTCGAGATTGCCGGCGTACGCGGTCTCGATGAGGTGCGCGAGCACCTCGGTGTCGGTGTCCGACTTGAACACGTACCCACGCGCCTCGAGCCCCGCCTTCAGCACGGTGGCGTTCTCGATGATGCCGTTGTGTACCACCGCGATCTTGCCGTTCTGGCTCAGGTGCGGGTGCGCATTGGTTTCGTTCGGCGGCCCGTGGGTGGCCCAGCGCGTATGGGCAATGCCCAGCGTGCCGTGTGGCGGGTCGGCGGCAATCACCGACTCGAGCCGGGCGATCTTTCCGGCCGCGCGGCGCGTCTCCACGCCCTTGCCGTTCAGGATCGCCACGCCCGCCGAGTCATAGCCACGATACTCGAGGCGCTTGAGCCCCTCGATGAGCATCGGGGTGGCGACCCGGTTACCAACGTATCCGACGATTCCGCACATAAGAGTTCAGCTCCGGGACAGCGCCAAGCGGTTCAGACGAGCGCCGAGAGCGGTGCCCGCGCCTGCGCAATGAGTTCACGCGCCGCGTCCTGCGTCGGCGCTTCGGCGATGACGCGCACGATCGGTTCCGTGCCCGACGGGCGCAGGTGCACCCAGCGGTCGGGCCAATCGAGTCGCAACCCGTCCTGAGTGTCGGCCACGGCATCGGCGAACGCACCGCGAAGCGCCTCGTATACCGCGTCGAGCGCCGCGTCGGGGCGGTCGAGCTTGTCCTTCACGATCACGTAGCGAGGCTTGGCCGCCACCAGTGCCGACAGGGGCCGCCCCTCCTCGAGCATCAGCTGCAGCATGAGTGCGGCCCCCACCGGGGCATCACGACCGAGATGCATCTCCGGCAAAATCACGCCGCCGTTGCCCTCGCCGCCGATCGTGGCACCGGCGTCGCGCATGGCGAGCGCCACGTTCACCTCGCCGACCTTGGCAAAATGGAACGGCACGCCCATCTCGGCGGCCACGTCGGATACCACCTTGCTGGTGGACAGATTGGTGACCACGGGGCCACGACGGTGCTTGAGGACGGTGCGCGCCGCAAAAGCGAGCGTGTAGTCCTCACCGGGCGCTTTGCCGTCATCGAGCACGAGGGCGAGACGATCGACGTCGGGGTCGGTGGCGAAGCCAATGTGCGCCTGCGTGGCCTTCACGAGCGCTTCGAGCTCACCGAGGTTTTCCGGCACCGGTTCGGGCGGACGGTGGAAGCGGCCATCCGCCTCCATGTTGATCGCATACACTTCACAGCCCAGTTCGGTGAGCAGCTGCGGCATGATCACGCTGCCCGCCCCATGGCAGCAGTCGAGCGCGACCCGGTAGCGCTGAGCGCGGATGCCGTCGACGTCGAGCCAGGGCAACGCCAGCACCTGCGCAATGTGGCGCACGATGGCCTCGTCGTCCTGCTCGATCGCACCGAGTTGGTCCCACGTGGCGCGTGGGATTCCGGTGTCGAGCAGCGCGCGCATTGCCGCGCCTTCGGCGGCGGAGAGGAACAACCCGGACGGCCCGATGAACTTGAGGGCGTTCCACTCGATCGGGTTGTGGCTCGCCGTGATGCCGAGTCCACCCGCTGCGTGATGATGCTCGACCGCGAGCTGAATGGTGGGCGTGGGCGCCATGCCGATGTCGATCACGGTGCAGCCGACCGACTCCAGTGCCCCGTGCACGATGCGGGTGAACATGGGGCCGGACACGCGGCTGTCGCGTCCCACGACCACGCGGCGGTTACCGCTGCGCGATGCCCACGCGCCGAAAGCCGCCGCGAAGGTGGCGACCACCTCCGGCGTCAGCGCCTCGCCCACCCGGCCACGCACACCGGACACACTCACCATCAGCCCGTCGAACGCCATAGTACTCCTCGAATTGAAGCGCTGGGACATGCCCGTCCGTACGCATTCCGGAAAACTAGACACCTTACAGCCACGGAACCAATCAGCGCGGCGTCCCGCTGGCCCGGAACGCCGGTTCGCGGGAATTCAGACGAGTGCCGACCGCAGGGGCACAGCCCGGGCCATCGGCCGCACCACCGGCGCGCGCTCAGGCACCGGGCGTTATCCTGACGTATGGACCCGTTGGCCTTGCTTCCCTATGCGCTGGCCGCGGCCGGTGGCCGCGTGGGTGCCCACGACGTGACGGCCCTCGTGGCCGCCGGCGTCACCCTGTTGCAGCGATCCGCCCCCCTCGTGCGCGTGCTGGCGGGGCGGCGTTCCGCGGTGTTGCTACCGCTTGGGGCGCCGTGGCTGGTGGCGCTCGCGGCAAGTGATGGCCGATCGATGGTCCTGCTCGACCCGCTCACGGTCTCCGTAGACGCCATCGCGGCGATGCTGCGCACGCACGATGTCGGAGCGGTATTCACCTCGCAGGCGTGGCTCCCGGCAGTGCCGGCGGACACCCCGTTCGTGTTGCTCGACGAGGCGCCGAGCCGGGCACGCGTGTGCGCTCTCGGACGAGACCACATGATCGATCTGGGCTCGCACTTCGCGCTCGATCTCGTCGGCGATACCGACAGTCCGGGATCGCCGGAGGAGTGCCTGCGCCTCGAACCGCACGGGGCGGTGCTGACGCACGCCGACCTCCTCGTCGCGGCGCGTCGGGTACTGCGGGACCACCAGCTGACGCCATTGCACCACACGACGTGGGCGAGCACACCCGTGTCACCCGAGTCGATCGTGCGGGAACTCGTGGCGCCGTTACTCGTCGGGGGCACCGTGGACACGGGTGCGCGCACATAGGGGGGATTGCCGTGGCGGGGATGCTCCGCAGGCTACCCGGCACGCTGCGCCCGCCTCGCCGTGCGTGCGCCGCCGCGCTAGCTTCCCGCTGCATCTCCCCACGGACGATCCGGAGCCCATGACGCGCATTTTCGACGAAGATCTGGCGGGCGGTTTCGCGACCCGCGCCATCCACGCTGGCCAGCGCCCCGACCCGGTGTCCGGCGCCATCATGACCCCGTTGTACCTCACCAGCACCTACGTGCAGGAGAGCATCGGCGTCAACAAGGGGTACGAATACGCCCGCGGGAAGAACCCCACGCGACAGGCGCTCGAACGCAACGTGGCCGTCCTCGAGGGCGGCACGCACGGCTTCGCATTCGGCAGCGGCATGGGGTGCCTCGATTCGATCATGAAGCTGTTCCGGGCCGGCGATCATATCGTGTGCGCCGAGAATGTGTACGGCGGTACCTTCCGGCTGTTCGATCGGATTCTTCGGCATATGGGGCTGTCCTTCACATACGTGGATACGAGCGAACCGCAGCGGGTGGAAGAGGCGATGACGTCCACCACGCGGGCACTCCTCGTGGAAACGCCGACGAACCCGCTCATGCGTCTGACCGACCTGCGCGCCATGAGCGACATCGCGAAGCGCCATCAGGCCCTGCTGATCGTCGACAACACCTTCGCGACGCCGATCTACCAGCGCCCGCTCGAGATGGGCGCGGACATCGTCTGGCATTCGACCACGAAGTACATCAACGGTCACTCCGATATGATCGGCGGGCTCGCCGTCGTGCTTGAGGACGACCTGGCCGATCGCCTGCAGTTCATCCTCAATGCGGCCGGGGCCGTCCCGGGCCCGTTCGACGCTTGGCTCGCCCTGCGTGGGACGAAAACCCTCCCGCTGCGGATGAAGCAGCACGACCTGAACGGCCGGGCTATCGCCGACTTCCTGGTGGGTCGCCTCGGCGCCGAACGTGTCATCTACCCGGGGCTGCCCTCACACCCGCACCACGAGCTCGCCAAGCGCCAGATGAGCGCTTTCGGCGGCATGATGACGCTCGACCTCGGGTCCCTGGACAACGCCCGGTCGTTCCTCGAGAAGGTGCGCGTATTTTCGTTGGCCGAGTCGCTCGGCGGCGTGGAAAGCCTCACCAATCACCCCTACACGATGACCCACGGCTCGGTCCCGGCGGAGGTGAAGGACGCCATGGGGCTTACCGACGGGATGGTGCGCCTCAGCTGCGGTATCGAGGACGCCGAGGACCTGATCGAAGATCTGGAGCAGGCGTTGGTCGGGATTTGAGGGAGTAGACTGAACACCGAACGCTGAACGCTGAGAACTCCCCCGGGCATCGCGCGATGCTCGGGGGAGTTCTCAGCTATCGGTCCTCAGTCTTCAGGCAGCATTGCAACCTTTCACTGCCGACTTCCGTACTGTCCCCCATGCCAAGCCAACTGACTCAGATCAGCTCCGTGACATGGGAGCATCCGGCTGACCGGGCGGCGTTGCGCGCCTTGCGTGCCCTGCCGGGATTCGACGACGTCGTGCGCCGGATCGCCGGGGTCTTCGGCGAACGGGGCGTACGCAACCTGTTTCTCGGCGACGCCGTGCTCGTGGGCCCCACGCAGCGACCGGCCCTGTACGCCATCTACCAGGATGTGCTGCAGACGCTCGACTGGCCGAACGCGGGGCGCCCGGCGCCGCAGCTCTACGTGGCGCAGACGCCCATCGCCAACGCGGGGGCCGTGGGCTTCGACCAGCCCTTCATCGTCATCAGTTCAGGCACGCTCGAGCTTCTGGATCGCGACGAGCAGCGTTTCGTTCTCGCGCAGCAGCTCGGAAACATCATGACCGGGCGCACGACCTATCGTACCATCGCGCTTATCGTGCTCTTCTTCGGCATGAGTGCGCTGCCGCTGCTGGCGAGCATCGCGTTGCTCCCCTTTCAACTCGCGTTGCTCGAGTGGTACCGCAAGTCGGAGCTCAGCGCCGACCGTGCCGGTATGCTCGGTACACAGGACCCGCGCGCCAGTCTCATGACCTTCCTCAAGCTGGCCGGTGGCAAGCAAGAAGGCGACACGCTCGACCTCGACGCCTATCTCGCGCAGGCGGCGGAGTACGAGATGGGCGGTACGGCGTGGGAAAGTATTCTCAAGGCGCTCAACACCGCGCTGCGCGAACACCCGTTCCACACCGTGCGCGCTGGTGAACTGCATCGCTGGCAACAGTCTGGGGCATACGGGACGATTCTGGGCGGCGATTACATCCGTCGCGGCAGTGAGGCCGAGCGACCGTTCCGCGACGACATGCGTGACGCGAGCGACTACTACAAGGAAATGGCCAAGGAAGCTACCGACGCCGTGGGGGGCGTGATCAACCGTGCCGCCGATGCGTTCCGTGACGCATTCAAAGCCGCAGCAAGCATGGGAGACGCGGGGCCTTCGGCCTCGCCGCCACCGCCGCCGAGTGAGCCGCCGGCCCCGGAGCAGCCACCGGGGTCGTAAACAGCTCGTCGGACAACGCCAGCAGTGCCAGCCTCGGCTAGATTTCTGCTCATGAAGATCCTCCTCCTCGGCTCGGGCGGCCGTGAACATGCCCTGGCAGATGCATTGTCGCGCGAGAACACGCCGGTCGAACTGATCGCCGCTCCGGGCAACCCGGGTATCGCCGAACTGGCGCGTCTGGTGAGCATCAACGCGAACGACCCGCGCGAGGTGGCGGCGCTGGCCGAACAGGAGCAGGTGGAGCTGGTGGTGGTAGGCCCCGAGGCGCCACTGGCGGCGGGGGGCGG
>DCZC01000102.1:430-2513 GCA_002331565.1 Gemmatimonas sp. UBA2094 | reverse complement strand
CTTCGGATCTCAGGCGGCCACCGGGCCGCTCCCAGACAACGTGGCGCAGACGCCGCCCCCGCCGGCGCCGGGCGTCGATGCGCAACTCGACAGTGCGCGTGCCGCGCGCGGGCAGTCCGTGTCGGTGGCCATCTACAGCTACGGTCCGGGCGACGAAGTCTTCGAGCGCTTCGGGCACATCGCGTTGGCCGTGACCGACGCGAACACCGGCGAGGACATCGCCTTCAATTGGGGCATGTTCGACTTCGCGGAGCCGAACTTCCTGTGGCGCTTTCTCACGGGCGACACACGCTATTGGATGGCGGGCTACCGCACGTTCGAGTTCAACGCGGCGTACCAGGGACAGAACCGCACGATTCGCAAGCAGGTGCTGAACCTCTCGCCCATGCAGCGCGGGGCGTTGTACGACTTCGTGACATGGAATGCGCGCGAAGAGAACAAGTACTATCGCTACGACTACTACAACGACAACTGCAGCACCCGCGTGCGTGATGCGCTCGACTGGGTGCTGCGTGGCGCGCTCAGAACCGCGCTCGACAGTACCGATGGTCACCACACCTGGCGCGACGAGACGGCAAGAATCACCGCGGACAACCTGCCGGTGTACATCGGGATCCAGATCGGGTTGGGTCGCGTGGCCGACCGGCATCTCACGCGCTGGCAGCGCGCGTTCCTGCCGGAGTATCTGGCTGCGGACCTCGCGCGCCTGCGCGTGAACGGCCTGCCGGTCATCACGCAGGACACCGTGCTGTTCGCGGCCGATCGCGTACCGATGCCCGCTGACGCCCCCTATCGCACCATGAGTTTCCTCGCGGTCGGGCTTGCGTTGGGCGTGCTGGTGTTCGCGCTCGCGCGCATCGCACCGCCGGTGCTGGGGGTGTTCGGTGTGCTGTGGTATGCCGTCGGTGGCGTTTTGGGCACCGCCCTGCTCCTCGGTGGCACCGTCACCAGGCACATGCCGTACGTGGGGAGCAACCTCAATCTCACGCTGCTGTCGCCGCTGCTGCTCATGGCCGCCGTCACGTGGGTCGCGCGCGCCCGCGCCACGCGCACGGGCCGCGCCGGTCGTGCGCTTGCAGCCGTGGTGGCGGGCATCGCCCTTGTCGGACTGGTACTCGAACATCTGCCCGGCTTCACGCAGGGCAGCATGCTGCTGTTCATGGCCGTCGTTCCGGTGCACGTGGCGCTCGCCGTCACCGCGAACCGCAAGCGAAGCCCCGCGTGATCGACGCGACGCGCGTGGCGGTCGGCATCGACGTGGGCGGTACGTTCACCGACCTCGCGGCCCTGCACGATGACGGCACGGTGCACACCACCAAGGTGTTGAGCGTACCCGCCGATCGGGCGCAGGGGGTGCTCGAGGCATTGACGGCGGCGCGGTTGCCCCCGGAACGCTTGGCGCACATCGCGCACGGCACGACGGTAGTCACCAACCTGCTTCTCGAGCGACGCGGGGCGCCGGTCGTGGCCTGTGCCACGCAGGGCTTCACCGATCTGCTGGAGCTGCGGCGACAGGAACGGGCTGCCCTCTACGATCTCGCCCAGCATCACGTGGCCCCGCTGGTGTCGCCCGGGCAGGTGATAAACGTGCCCGAGCGGCTCGCCCCCGAGGGGGTGATCACGCCGTTGAGCGATGACGCCATCGCGCAGGTAGTAAACGACGCGCTGGCGCGTGCGACGGCCACTCGTGCCGAAACCATCGCGATCACGCTGCTCCACGCGTACGGGGATCCGCAGCACGAAGCACGGCTCGCGACGGCGTTGCGTCACACCATCGCCGAGCGTGGGCTCGCGCTCGACGTGGTAACGAGTCACGAGGTGTTGCCGGAGATTCGCGAGTACGAGCGCATGGCGACCACGGTGGCGGAGGCATATGCCCGCCCTGCGGTGCGCCGGTATCTCGCCGGGCTGTCCGGCCGTCTCGCTGTCAAGGGGTTTCCCGCCCCGCGCGTGATGACGTCTGCCGGCGGTACGCTCGAAGCGCACGATGCCGCACAACACGCGGCGGCGCTGGCGTTGAGCGGTCCGGCCGGTGGAGTGACGGGCGCCGCAGCCATCGCGGCGGCACTGGGGGTGTCGCGCA
>DCZC01000102.1:0-262 GCA_002331565.1 Gemmatimonas sp. UBA2094 | reverse complement strand
GCGGCGGCACTGGGGGTGTCGCGCGCGCTCACGATCGACATCGGCGGCACCAGCGCCGATGTCGGGCTCATCTTCGACGGGGAGCCGTTGGTGGAGCGCGGCGGTGGCGTGGCGGGTATTCCCATCGCGCTGCCGCGGGTGCTGGTGGAAGCCGTGGCGGCCGGTGGTGGCAGTGTCGCGTGGCTCGACGATGGAGGGGCGCTGCGTGCCGGCCCCGAGAGCGCGGGCGCTTCGCCCGGTCCGGCCGCCTACGATCGTGGCG
>DCZC01000162.1 GCA_002331565.1 Gemmatimonas sp. UBA2094 | reverse complement strand
GCTGCCCATGGCGGTGCACGTGGCGGAGAGCGCCGCGGAAACGGCCTTCGTGACGGAGGGCGCCGGCCCGTTCGCCGAGCGGCTGCGCGCGCGTGGTATCGGTGTGGCGGCCCAGGCACGCTCGCCCATCGCGTTGCTCGAGGACACGGGCGTGCTGGCCGCCGAGCCGCTGCTCATTCACGTCATACGCGCCGACCACGACGATTTCGCGCGCATCGCGCATCACGGGGCGACCATCGTGCATTGCCCGATCAGCAATGCCAAACTCGGGCACGGCATCGCCCCGCTCGATCGCATGCTCGCGTACGGAGTACGCACCGGGTTGGGGACCGATTCGGTGGCGAGCAACGATCGCATGCATCTGCTCGACGAGGCGCGACAGGCCGTGTTGTGTCACGCCGTCCGATCGGGCGTTCCGGACTCGTTGAGTGCACACGACGCGTTGGCACTTGCCACCCGTGGTGGGGCCGAGGCGTTGGGGCTGGCGCGTGAAGTCGGGACCCTCGAGGTGGGGAAGTCGGCGGATCTGGCGGCGTTCCCGCTCACGGTGGGAAGTGTGGGGCCGGTGTTCGATCCGGCCGTGACGCTCGTGCACGTACTGGCGGGGCAGGTCACGGCGTCGCTCGTTACCGTGGCGGGGCGTGAACTGGTGCGTGACGGGTGTGTCACGGTTTCGCACCCGTCGTGGGAGGAGCGCCAGCAGGTGACCAGCGGCCGGCTGCGGGAGTGGCGGCGTACTGGTGCGTTGTGATATTCTTCGGCATGCGCACCCGCGACGAGTCGGCGGTCTTCAGGAGTAGCAGTGCCCGCAGAACATGCGGCCGCCCGGCTGTCCTCGTCACGGTCGCGCATCGCTGAGCAATCTCCACCCCGCTGCATGCTGGTCGGCACCGCCGACCCATCGGCGGGGTTTCGATTTGCTCGGCGGGTTTGCTCGTCTCCAGCAGGGCTCACCTCAGAACGATTCAGCGGAGGGTAGGGCGTGGTCGCCGGATGTCTCGCACTGAATGCATCGTACGAACCACTCACCATGGTCCCGCTGCGCCGGGCCCTGCGGCTCGTCATCGACGGCAAGGCCGAAGTCGTCGAGGCCGACAGTCATACGCCCGTACGCTCGGAACGACAGGCGTTCCCGCGCCCCGCCGTGATCCGCCTTACGCGCTACGTGCACGTGCCGCGGCGCTTCCGCCGGCAGGTCACCAATACCTTCCTGTTCGCGCGTGACGACTACCAATGTCAGTATTGTGCGCGTCGCGCGAACGAGCTGAAGCCGCGCGAGTCGCTCACGCGTGATCACCTCATTCCGATGTCGCGGGGTGGCACCAACGAGTGGTCGAACGTGGTGACGGCGTGCAGCTCGTGCAACACGCGCAAGGCCAACCGCCTCCCTGCCGAAATCGGCATGCAGCCGCTGCATGTGCCGGTCGAGCCGCATTTCGTCCATCTCTCGTGGGCCGTACGCCGTCTCACGCCCATTCAGGCGCAGTACATCCGCACGTTCTACGGCGAAGACACGTTGCGGGAGCTCGAGAAGATCGAGGGGAGTAGCTTCAAGAACTGAAAGCTGGGAGCTTTCGGCCGTCAGTCTCCAGCTTTCAGTTCAGCCTGAACTCAAAACACCAGCGTCGGACTCCGCGCCTCGAGCTGCCGAACTTCCGCGCCCAGGATGCGTGACGCCAGCGTGCGCACACCGCGCGTGAGGGCCGATGCCGGACTGCGCTTGCCGCGCACCGCCGGCCGTGCCTCCCCACGCAGCCACCGTTCCAACTCGTCGAGGTCCGTGACCTCCAGTGCTTGCACACCGGCCTGTACGAGCACGTAGCCCTTCTGTCCCCGCTTCGGCGCCGGCAGGGCCGGCAGATAGGCCAGCTCGCTCGCGGCGCGTGCGTCGGCGAAGTAGCGGTAGCTGCCCAGCGCCGTCACACGGTCGCCCACCAGACGCGCCACCTCGTAGCTCTTCTCCACCACGTTGTACTGCAGAATCACGTCCCACTCGACGCGACCACGCACGTCGTCGAAGTACCGCCCCACCGTCCAGAGCTCGGCGCGGATGTGCATGCGCACGGGAAAGCCGTTGCGCAGCAATTCGTCGTAGTCGTTCTCCGCGAGCACGTTGCGCACCGCCACAAGCGGCGGATACGACTGCGCCGTCACGCGGATGTCGATGCTCGGACTGCCCTGCGCGCGCGCGCCGGCGCTGCTGCCGACGAGCAGCAGCAGCGCGACGAGCCCGGAACACAGCGCGCGTGGCAGCGACACGGGACTCAGAACCGGCGGCCCAGGCGTACGTACACGTTGGGCGAGAGACCTGGCTGCGACACTGCCTGCGCCACGTACACACCGAAATCGCCGAAGTCGAAGCCTCCGCCGATGTCCGTGCGCCACGTGCCCATCGCGGGCACGAGGCGCCTGCCGTAGGTGAGCGGCTCGGCCGCCGTGGCGGCGGGCGATGCGCGCTTCACGAGCCAACCGCGCCCGCTGTTGGCGAAGAGCACCCACGTGCCATCGGCGCCGCGACCGCTGAAGCGCCATCGGCGGTCGCTGTCGTCGTCGTCACCGAAGAGACTGATGCGGAAATCGCCTTTCCATTCCGCCTGGAGCAGGGCCATGCGCTCACATTGCGCCGGCCGCCCGAGCCCGGCGTAGCTCCCCTCGTCCCCCGTGGCGCAGGTCCCCGCGTCGGCTTGGCCCATCATGCGCCGGAAGTCGAAACCGGGGAGCGCATCGATGCCGCTCACCGACAGACGCCGCTGCAGCGGCAGCGGATCGCCGTTCGTCCAGCCGCCGAATACCGCGCGCAGGTTGAGTTGGGCGTTGGGGCCAAGGCGGTTGTAGCGCCGCAGGTCGAAGAAGGCGCGACCGTACGCGATCGCCCGCGGTGGAAACGGCGCGCGGCTCACCGGCGACGGACGTCCGAGCCCGTCGGTGAGCGGCGCGAGTGACAGGGCGCCACTTGTTCCCCGTTCGTACTCGCCGCGCAGGTACCACCCGGACCGCGGATGGCGCGACTCGGTGCGTGTGTCGAGCGTGCCACTGAGCGTGAGCAGCTGCACCACCCCCCGGTCACTCGCCGGATTATGGCGCAGTGCCACATCGTCGTCGAGGCGCCATACATCGCGCGCGCGGCGTGAGTTCCACCGTTCTTCGCCCCAACTCGCCCGCAGTTCGTGGCCGCGGTCGGCGAAAAGGCGCACGTACGCCTGGCCCCCGTGACGCTCGTAGTAGTCGCGGTAGTCGCGGGCGAAGAGGAATGTCGCCAGTCCCACTTCAGCGTCGGTGAGCTGCCATTGCTCCATCGCCTCCACTTCGTCGAACAGGCGGCCCCCGAGCGCTATGCCGCCCTTGTCGCCCCGCTGCACTTCGAAGCGCACGCGATGGCCCAGGTTCTCGTCGTTCCACACGAGGCCGTCGCCGGTGCGGAAGATGCCGAACAGCTCGGCGCGCACCCGCAGGTCGCCCTGGCGCGTGCGGAACCGGGGCCCGACGAAGATGGGAAGCCCTTCGACCCGGTTGTAGCTGTGGGCCGTGGTCACGAAGATCTGGCTTTGCGAGTCGGTCTCGTCGTCGTCAGTCACCCAGCGGGAGAAGCGCGCGATGACGTCGGTTTCGGCGATGAGCGTGTCGCCGCTCTCCTGGTAGCGATAGCGCGCGCTCCATACGCGGATCTCGCCGCCAACGGCGGGACCTTCCGGTGCCTGCAGCGTCCCGCCGATCACCGTGAGGCTTTTCTCGATGCGCGCGCCGACGGCGAGCACCACGTCGCCGTTGAGCACCACCACGTCGCCGGACACGACGCCGGCCAGGCGCGCATTGCCGTTCAGGATGGCGAGGTCGCTGCGGACGGTGTCGCCCACCCCCAGCGTGAAGTCACCCCGTACTTTTCGCGTGGTACCCGTGTTGAACACGCGCGTCACGTCGAGCGCTACGTCGCGCGGAACGCTCCCCACGCGTTGGGCCTGCGCACTGGTCGCAGGAAAGGCCAGCGTCGTCACGGCGACGGCCACGAGCACCGCGCACAGGCGGGATACGATCATCGAAGACTCCGGCTGAGGTTCGCCGTCTGGTTCACTCACCCGACGAGGCCAGCCCGAGGCGGCGCATCCGCCGGTACAGGTTGGGGCGGTCGGTTTGCAGGCGCCGGGCGGCTTCGGCCACGTTGCCATCGCTCCGGGCGAGCGCCGCGGCAATGAGCCGGCGCTCGTACGCGTCGAGCGCGTCGCTGAGGGGCAGCGCCTCACCGTCGCCGAGCGCTGTGCCGGCGGCCGTAGACGCCCCGCCCGCAT
>DCZC01000055.1 GCA_002331565.1 Gemmatimonas sp. UBA2094 | reverse complement strand
TCAATTTCTTTCACCGGTTCGACCCGGAGTTCCCATGGAAGTCATTCTCCGCAACGCCATCGACAAGCTCGGACATCCTGGTGACATCGTCTCCGTGTCGCCGGGCTATGCCCGCAACTTCCTCCTGCCCCGTGGTCTCGCCTACCAGGCGACGCCGGGCAACCTCAAGCGCATCGCGGCCGAGAAGAGCCGTCTCGAAGCGCTCGAGAACGAGCGCAAGGCCGCGGCGGAAGCCATCGCCGAGAAGCTCGCCGAGGTCTCCGTGACCTTCGCCGCGCGCGTGGGCGAAGAGGGCAAGCTGTTCGGCTCGGTCACCACGGCGGACATCGCGCACCAGCTCGAAGCCCAGGGCTTCAAGTTCGAGAAGCGGCAAATCGAGCTCAACGAGCCGATCAAGGCGCTCGGCATGTACAAGGTGCCGGTCCGTCTGCACGCCGACGTGCACCCCGAAATCAAGGTGTGGGTCATCAAGCAGTAAGCCGGCTCGCGGGGCGCCTTCGCGGGCGCCGCACCCGCAGCGCGAGGGGAGTCCGGGGTCCGGACTCCCCTTTGGTTTTCGTGACGGCCGCCGCGAGCGCGTGGTCGTACAGTACATCGAACGGCAGACCGGGCACTCGCCCCCCTGTCCGAGTCGCATGTTTGGAAGCAACCTTCGCCTGTGGCGTAGGGTACGACGTTCCCGACTGGAGCGTCGCCCGACGCTGAGGCCCTTACCCGCAATACTCATGGCTGAACGACGCCCGAGCCCCGGAGAACCCATCGCCCGCCGCGCCGCTGCGCTGGCCGGCGACATGAAGGCCACGGACATCGTGGTCCTCGATCTCCGCGGAGTGACGGATATGACGGACTTTTTTGTTATCGCTTCCGGGACCTCGGACACGCACGTCCGGGCCGTCGCGGAACACATCCAGGCAGGGTTGAAGGCAGGTGGCGTGTCTACCACCATGACCGAAGGCCTCACGCAGGGACGGTGGGCGCTGCTCGATTACGCCGACTGCGTGATCCATGTGTTCCATCCAACATTGCGGCAGTTCTACCAGCTCGAGCGGCTGTGGGGTGATGCCACCCCGCTCGCTCTGGATGCTGCCATCAAGCAGGGAGCGTAATTCGCATGGCGCAGGCGACGCGGTGGTCACGACTCGGGACGACGTTGCACTTCGCGGTCGCCGCGATAGCCGTTTCGGCGGCCATCACGCCGGCGCACGCCCAGGGCTACTTCGGCCAGAACCAGGTGCAGTACGACCGGCTCGACTGGCGGGTCATCGAGACCGAGCACTTCAAGCTCCACTACTACCCGCAGATCGCCGACGTCGCGCCCGACGCCGCCCGCATGTCGGAGCGGGCGTACGCGCGGCTCTCGCGCCTCACCGCACATCAGTTCCGCGAGAAGAAGCCCATCCTGATCTTCGGATCGTCGGGGGACTTCGCGCAAAGCAACGTGTTCGGTGACCTCGGCGAAGGCACCGGCGGTGTCACCGATCCGCTGCGCCAGCGCATGGCGCAGTTCTTCAGCGGCGACTGGGCCAGTTTCGAACACGTGCTCATCCACGAGATGGTACACGTGTTCACCTTCGACATCTTCTCGCGTGGCCGCGCCGGCGCCGGGTTGCAGAATCTGGCCATGGTGAACCCGCCGCTCTGGTACATGGAAGGGTTGGCGGAGTATCTGTCCATCGGCCCCAATCACCCGTGGACCGACGCGTGGGTGCGCGACGCCGTGGTGAACAACTCGCTCCCCACCATCGCCCAGATGACGGAGCGCCCCGACCGGTACTTCCCGTACCGGTACGGGCTGGCGCTGTGGCAGTACGTGGGCGCGCGCTGGGGCGACGAGGTGATCGGCGAAATCATGAACGCCACGCCCAGCCTCGGCATCGATCGCGCGTTCCGCCGGGAAATCGGCCTGTCGCTCGACGAACTGAGCGCCGACTGGAAGGCGGCGATGCAGGCCAAGTACTCCACCGCCGCCGCCACGCTCGACCGTCCGCGCAGCTTCGCCGAGCCGTTGCTGTCGCAGAACCGGACGGGTGGCCTCGCCCCCATCTACGTGGCGCCGGCGCTCTCCGACGATGGCAAGTACATCACGTACGTGGGGTACGGCAGCCTGCTGCGCGGGGAAGTGTTCCCCGAACTGTTCCTCGCCGACGCCACCACGGGCAAGCGGCTCAAGCGGCTGGTGAAGACCACCACCAATCCCGACTTCGAGCAGCTGCGGTACATCTACTCGCAGCCGTCGTTTTCTCCCGATGGCAAGCTGCTCGCGTTCACCGGCCAGCGCGGCGGCCGCGACGTGCTGTACGTGATGGACGTGAAGTCGCGCAGCGTCGTGAAGCGCTTCGACTTCGAACTCGATCAGGTGCTGAGCCCGAGCTTCTCCCCCGATGGGCGCCGGATCGTGTTCAGCGGCATGCGGCATGGCTCGAGCGATCTGTACATCACGTCGCTGGACACGCCCGGGTACACCCAGCTCACGAAGGACACCTACGGCGATCTGTCGCCGGCCTGGTCGCCGGACGGCAAGAGCATCGCGTTCGTGACCGAACGTGGTCCCGACACCGACATGGAGATCCTCAAGATCGGTCCGTGGCGGGTGGCGCTCTACGATTTCGACACACAGAAGATCACGGTCGTTCCCGGTCAGGGCGGACGCAACATCAATCCGCAGTGGGCGCCCGACGGCAAGTCGCTGGCGTTCATCTCCGACCGCACGGGCATCGCGAACATCTTCCTGTACGACTTCACCGATCGTGAGCATTACCAGCTCACGAACGTGCTGGGGGCGGTCACGGCGGTCGCCGAGCAGTCGCCGGCGCTCACGTGGGCCCGCGGGGCCGACCTCATGGCCTTCGTGTACTACGAGAAGACCGATCACGCCATCTGGAAGATCCCGAACCCGCGCAAGCTCAAGAAGCAGCCGTTCCGCGAGCCGCTCGTGGTGGCGCAGCGTCCGTTGCGCGAGGGCGGCGTGAGCGCCGCGCCGGCTGTCCCGGTAGACCCCACGGCGCACCTGCGCCGGGCCACCGTGGCC
>DCZC01000170.1:4260-18691 GCA_002331565.1 Gemmatimonas sp. UBA2094 | reverse complement strand
CCGGAATGGCCGTCGCGAAGACCCGTACGGCATCGGCCATCGCGCGCGTCACCATGAACACCACCGACGTGAAGCGCCGGGTCCCAAGGCCGAAGCGCGTCTCCAACAGTGCATACGCTGTCACCAGATTGCCGGCGAAGTAGCGCGGCAGCAGCGTGTACGCCACCACGACGCGCCCGAGGATGTACCCCGCCACGACCTCAAGAAATCCGAGATTGCCGGTGTACGACAAGCCGGGAATGCTGATGAACGTGAGCGCCGACGTCTCACTCGCGACGATGGAGAACAGCACCGCCCACCACGGAATCGCCCGCTCGGCTACGAAGTAGTCGTTCGCCGACTTTTGATTGCGGCCGATATACATGCCGAGCGCCGTCGTGCCGCCGAGATACAGCAGGAGCACGAACAGGTCGAGAAGGTTGAATGTGCTGTTCATGAGCGTGCGCACTCAGTCGATGACATACGCTTCCATGGCGAAGTACTCGGCGAGCCCCAGCTGGTCCAGTTGGCGCGCCGTCGTCTTGTTCCGCTGCTCCACCCGCTGCCAGAACTCCCGCTCGTCCTGGCCGGGGAAAGGTGCAGAGTCTTTCTGCGACTGATGCTTGAAGATCGCCTGGATCTTGAGCGTCAACTCCTCCTGCGACAGCGGCACCAGCACCGTGGCCTCCGTCACTGGCCACTCCTGCCACGCGCCGCGATAGAGCCAGATCTCCGGACGCTTCGCTGCCATCTCACCCACGTACACCTCCGCGACGGCCTTGTCGATCGCTTCTTTACACATGCGATGGGTGCCGTGCGGATCCGACAGGTCGCCGGCCACGAAGATCAATTCGGGCTGCAACTCCCGCAGCAGGTCCGCTACGATCGCCACGTCCGCGGGGCCGATCGGGTCCTTGCGCACCTTGCCGGTCTGGTAGAAGGGCAGGTTGAGAAAGCGCGCGTTCGCCTTCGTGAGGCCCATCACTTCGATCCCGCTCACCGCTTCGGACTCTCGGATGATGCGCTTGATGTCCTGCACTTCGGCGATGTCCACCTGTCCCGCCCGCTTGCGCTCGAGGAACGAGTGTACGGTGTCGGCGAGTTGCTGCACGTTGGCCCCACCGCCGATCCGCTCGGCATCCAGTCGCACGAGAAAATCGATGTAGCGGCGCACGTCGTGGTCGAACACGGCGATGTTGCCGCTCGTCATATAGGCCACGGTCATGGCGTTGCCGTTCTCCACGAATTTCCGGAGAATGCCACCCATTGAGATCACGTCATCGTCGGGATGCGGCGAGAAACAGATGGTCCGGAGCCCGCGCGGCAGCTTGCTCTTTCCGCGGATCTTGGCGCCGAGCATGTTGAACACGAGACCGTTTACCGCACCCGGCGAGCCATGACGGGTCACCAGCGACGTGAGGTGGTTCTCCGCGTAGTCGTGCTGCGTGAGCTTGAGGATGGCTTTGCCGCACGTCTGCGCGAGCCACGTCACCGCGCGCACCATCATGCTGTCCTCCCATACCACCTCGTCCAGCAGCCACGGGGTCGCCACGCGCGTCAGCTCCGCCGCCGCCGCGTCGTCCACGTAGAACGTGGTGTTCGCGTGGCGCTGAAGGAAGGTCGCCGCCACGACCCGATCGATCTCGCCCTCCACGGCGCGGCGCACGATGCCGGCCTTGTGCTCGCCGGTGGCGAGGATCGCCACCTCGCGGGCGCTCATGATCGTCGCGATGCCCATCGTGAGCGCCTCGCGCGGCACATTCTCCTCGCCGAAGAAATCGGCTGCCGCGTCGCGGCGTGTCACCGAGTCGAGATGCACGAGACGCGTGCGGCTCTGTTCACCGGATCCCGGCTCGTTGAACCCGATGTGCCCCGTCTTGCCGATGCCGAGCAGCTGGAAGTCGATACCGCCGGCCGCCTCGATCTTCGCCTCGTACGCCGCGCACGCAGCATCGACGTCGGCGCGATCCAGCGACCCCGGGGGGATGTTCACGTTCGCCGCGTCTATATCCACGTGCGAGAACAAGTTCTCCCACATGAATCGGTGGTACGAATGGATGCTGTCCGGCGCCATCGGGTAATACTCGTCCAGATTGAACGAGATCACATTGCGGAAGCTCAGCCCTTCGTCGCGGTGCAGGCGGATGAGTTCACGATACACGCCAATGGGCGTGCTGCCCGTGGCGAGGCCGAGCACGATCGCGCGCCCCTCGGCCTGACGGCTGCGGATCAGGGTGGCTATGCGGCCGGCGACCACGCGCGCCATGGCGCCGTGTTCGTCGATGATGACGGTGGGGATGCGCTCGCGCGAGGTGCCGGTGACGCCGGCATGCACGAAGGGCGAACCCGCGACGCGCGAAGGCCCGCCGCTCGTGGAGAGCGTGCGGGCCTGCGAGGCGTCACGGGCCGCCGGGGTTCCGGTGGCCGATGACATGGAAATGGGGAGTGTCGAGTGTGATCGCCGCGAAAGCGACCGGATGAATCAGGCCGAGAACGAGCTGCCGCAGCCGCAGCCGCCCGTACTGTTCGGATTCTTGAACGTGAAGCCCGAGCCCTGCATCGACGACACGTAGTCGATCGTCGTGCCGCTCAGGTACTGCGCCGAAAACGGATCGACGAACACCTTGATGCCTTCCACTTCCACGGTGAGATCGTCCTCCGCCGACTTGTCCTCGATGACGAGGCCGTACTTGAAGCCGCTGCATCCGCCCGGCATGACCGACACGCGCAGGCCGCCCTGCTCGGCCGTCACACCCTCGGCTTCCATGAACTTGCGCACTTCGCCCGCGGCGACAGGCGTGATGATCACCATGACGTCCGGCTGCTGCATCGTGCTCATACTCGTCCTCCGAAACGGCCGGTGGAAGCACCGGCCTGATGGACTGCATCGTCGCGGTCACCGCGCCCTCGCGAGGCGTCCCGCCGACCATGTCAGTGCGTGCTGCGTCCAAAATAGCGAGAGGAATACTCCCCTTGCAAGAAACCCGGCGGCGTCGCAGGAGATCCCCGTCCAGTCCAGTGGATGGGAATGGGCATTCACCGCGGCGCTCCCGCGAGGACGGCCGACACGGCATCGGCCAGTCCTGCCCGCACTGCGCCGATGCGCAGGTTCTGCCGGGTGGGATTGACCCGGTTGGTCAGCAGCAACACGAAAAGATTGCGGCTGGGGTCCATCCACAGCGAGGTCCCCGTAAAGCCGGTGTGCCCGAATGCCACGGCCGAGAGATGCTGGCCGGCGGAATTGCGCCCCGTGGGGGTCTCCCAGCCGAGCGCACGCCGCGACACGGTCGTGTCCTGCACGCGGGTGAAACTCGCCACCGTAGCCGCCTCGAACACGCGGACGCCATCGAGCGTTCCGCCGTTGAGATAGAGACGGGCGAACCGGGCGAGATCATGCGCCGTGGAGAAGAGGCCCGCATGACCGGCGACGCCACCCAATCGCGCCCCGTTCTCGTCGTGCACTTCACCGCGCAGCTTCCGCTGCCGCCACGGGTCCTGCTCGGTGGGCGCCGTGCGCGCTCGCCACGATGCGGGCGGGAGAAACCGCGTCTCCTGCATGCCGGCCGGGCCGAACACGTGCCGGGGGCCGTAGCCCTCCAGTGGTTCGCCGCTGACCCGTTCCACCAGCCTCCCCAGCAGGATGAAGCCCAGATCGCTGTACAGGAACCGCACGCCTGGCACGGTATCGAGCGGCGTTGCCAGCACGAGCGACATTGCTTCGTCCGGTGTTGCCGCTTCCTTGTACAACGCCCGCCAGGCGGGTAGGCCGGCGTTGTGCGAAAGCAGGTGGCGTACGGTCACCCTTGCTGCGCCGGGCGCCTTCCACTCCGGCAGGTACTGCACGACCGGGCTGTCGAGCGCCACACGGCCGCTGCCAACCAACTGCAGCATGGCGCTCGTCGTGTTGACCACCTTGGTCAGCGAGGCGAGATCCCAGACGGTGCGTGACGTGGGGCGTGTCGCATCCGCGCTGTCGAGGCGACCGGCACCGTACTCGGCGACGATGCCATCGCGTGTCCCGATGACGGCGTACGCGCCGGGGAAGGCGCCATCTGCAATCGCTTGGTCCAGCACGCGGCGCACGCTGTCCAGCACTGTCTGGCGGACCGCCGTCGGCAGGGGGGCTGCTGGCGCGAGTGGTGCAGTGGCGGGCGCGCGGTGGCACGCGGCCACCACGAGGGCCATGACGCCCCCCGTCGCCCAGTGGAGCATCGCGTGGTGTACCTTCCATGCCGGACGCGGTGAACTACCGGGCCGCCGGTGGGGAGTGAAGCCGGTCATGTGTTGGCGAAAGCTGAGGGCATGTCCTGCAACTTAGTACGGAGATCACAGGCGTGAACGCGACGACGACGAGCTCGAGAAATACGGCATCACGATGGCTGGCGCTGGGCGCGGTCGCGCTGGCCGGCGTGCTGGTCGCGACGGCGTGCGCGGGTCGCCAACCGAACGGCGGTCCGTCGCCCGACGAGGGGGACCTGCCGCCGGGCATGCGCGGCCGGATGACCATCGATCGTAAAGTACGCCCGGGTATCACGGTGCTGCTCGATGACAGCATAAAGCTTGTCGCCGGCAAGCGCGTCGCCCTGGTCACCAACCAGACTGGCGTCGACGAGAAAGGGCGCCGGACGGTCGATCTGCTCTTTTCCGACGAGCGCGCGAAGCGCGCCAATGTGCAGCTCGTCCGGCTCTTCGCCCCCGAACACGGCGCGCTCGGCGTGGCCGACCGCGAGGGTCTCGGTGACGAAAAGGACGAAAAGACCGGCCTCACCGTGCATTCGCTGTATCAGCGCACCACGATGGCCCCACCCGATAGCCTGTTGAAGGATGTCGACGTGCTCGTGGTCGATCTGCAGGACATCGGCACCCGCACCTGGACCTACGTGGGCGTCGTATTGTACGCGATGCAGGCCGGCGAGCGGCGCGGGATTCCGGTGCTCGTGCTCGATCGCCCCAATCCGCTGTCCGGCGTTGCTACCGAGGGGGCGCTGCTCGACTCGGCCCTGGCCAACGCCCAGTACCCCACCGGCACCAACCGCACCAACGGGTTCGCCATCTTCCCCAGTCCGCTCCGCCACGGGCTGACGATGGGGGAACTCGCGCGCCTCTTCCAGTCGAGCCTCAAGATGGGTACGCGCCTCACCGTCGTGCCCATGCGCAACTGGCGTCGCGGCATGTGGTTCGACGATACCGGCCTGCCGTGGGTGCGCCCGTCGCCCAACATGCCCAATCTCACGTCGGCATTGTTCTACCCGGCGCTCGTTCCCTTCGAAGCGAGCAATGTGTCGGTGGGGCGGGGGACCTCCCAGCCGTTCCAGCGCGTCGGGGCCCCGTGGCTGCGGGCCGACTCGGTGGTTCGGTTGCTCGACGATCTCACACTCACGGGCGTGAAGTTCCACGCTGAGCGCTTCACGCCCGACAAGCCTGGTGACGGTAAGTTCGCCGGCCGCGCCATACCCGGCATCCGCCTCGAGCTCACCGATCGCGAACGTGTGCAGCCGGCGCGCATCGGGGCCGCCCTGCTGTGGGCGCTCTCGCGGGTGCACGCAGACTCGCTCAAGGTCACCCTCCCCGGCTTCGACTTGCGCATGGGATCGGCCAAAGTCCGCGAGGGGCTCCAGGGGGGCGCCGACCCGGATGCGGTCATGGATCGCCTGTTGCCGCAGATTGTGGCCTTCGGGAAGGACGCACGGCGATTCCATCTCTACCGTTGACGCTGAGGGAGTTCTAGCTTTCCCAGGCTGGCCCCCACCCGCACCAGCGGCGCCGGGGCCCTCCGGCCGTACCGAAGCCCGATGGCGCTCCGCTGATCGCCGTCGCCCACGCCGGGTCCAGTCACTGTTGCCCTGATGAAAGCCATTTGGAACGCCATCGTTAGCGGATACCTGAAGGTCATCGCCCCCGTGGCGGACTGGCTGGTCGCGAAGCGTGTGCGTCCCAACACCATCACCACGGTGGGCACGCTGTGCACCTGCACCGCCGGGGTGATCTTCGCCACCGGGCACATCAGCGTCGGTGGGTGGTTTCTGGGGCTGACGGCGCTGGCCGATGTGCTCGACGGCACCGTCGCACGACGCACCGGTACCACCACGCAGTTCGGAGCCTTCTACGACTCCACGCTCGATCGCGTGGCCGACGGGTTCCTGCTGGGCGGGCTCGTGGTCTTCTACGCCACGCATCCTGAACACGCCAACCAGGCCATGGTCATCGTGGCCACCTTGGCGTTGATCGCGACGTTCCTCACGTCGTACACGAACGCCCGCGCCGAGGGGTTGGGATTCTCGGCGCGCGTCGGCGTGCTGCAACGACCGGAGCGAATCACGCTCCTGTCCGCACCGCAAGCCTTCTTCGGCCTCGCCCTGCACGGCTGGGTGCTCGCCGGAATCGTCTCGCTGTTGATGGTGACCGCCTGGATCACCTTCTTTCAGCGTATGGCGTACGTGCATCGCATCACCACGGCTGCTTCGACATCTACCTCTCCTGGAGAATAAACGCAGTGTCCGACTCGACCCGCGGGACCCCCGCGAACATCGCCCCGGCCACGGGCAAGCTCGCCATCTTCACGCCGGGCCTCGGCGCCGTGGCGACGACCTTCATCGCCGGCGTCGAGCGCGTGCGCCGCGGCCTTTCGGTGCCCATCGGCTCGCTCACGCAGATGGCCACCATTCGCCTCGGCAAGCGCACGGACAACCGCAGCCCCCTCATCAAGGATTTTGTCCCCCTCGCCGATCTGAACGACATCGTTTTCGGTGCCTGGGATCCCATCCCGGATGACGCGTACACGGCGGCCACCAAGGCCGGCGTACTCGTGAAGGACGACATCGAACCGATCGCCGACTTCCTGAAGAGCGTCAAGCCGATGCCGGCCGTCTTCGAGAACCGCTACGTCACGCGCATCACCGGCGCGACGAACGTGAAGACCGGCAAGAACAAGAAGGAACTTGCCGAACAGCTCCGCGCCGACATCCGCAACTTCATGGCAGCTAACGGCGCCACGCGCGGCGCGATGGTGTGGTGCGGCTCCACGGAGACGTACATCAAGGCCGGCCCGCAGCATCAGACCATCGAAGCCTTCGAAAAGGCGATGGAAGAGAACGACGACGCCATCGCACCGTCGATGCTCTACGCGTACGCGGCCATCATGGAGGGCGTCGCCTACTGCAATGGCGCCCCCAATCTCTCGGCGGATTTCCCGGCCATGGTCGAACTGGCCAACCGCCAGGGCGTCGCGATTTCCGGTAAGGACTTCAAGACCGGCCAGACGTGGATGAAGACCGTCATCGCCCCGGGCATGAAGGCCCGCATGCTCGGTCTCGAGGGCTGGTACTCCACCAACATCCTCGGCAACCGCGACGGTGAGGTGCTCGACGACCCCGCCTCGTTCAAGACAAAGGAAGAGTCGAAGCTGTCCGTGCTGCACACCATCCTGCAGCCCGAGAAGTACCCCGAGCTGTACAAGGACTTCTCGCACGTCGTGCGCATCAACTACTACCCGCCGCGCGGCGACAACAAGGAAGGCTGGGACAACATCGACATCAAGGGGTGGCTCGGCTACCCGATGCAGATCAAGGTCAACTTCCTCTGCCGCGATTCCATCCTGGCCGCGCCGCTCGTGCTCGACCTCGCGCTGTTCAGCGACTTCGCCCAGCGCGCCGGGATGAAGGGTATCCAGGAATGGTTAAGCTTCTATTACAAGGCGCCCACGGTGGCTGCGGGACTGCAGCCCGAGCACGACCTTTTCATCCAGCAGACGAAGTTGAAGAACACGCTCCGTCACCTCATGGGTGAGGAGCAGATCACCCACCTCGGGCTGGAATACTATCAGTGATGCTTACGCGCGCGCGTCGGTTCGGTCGCGCGGTCGTTGCCCTCGCCACCGGTGCCATGTTGGCCGGCTGCGACGCCGGACGGCCGCCACTCGGTGAACTCCGGCTTCGTACCGAAGACTTCACCATTCGTGTCTCCCCGGAGACCCGCCCCACGCGCGCGCTGGAGCCCATCTACTGGCGCGTCATGGTGCACGATGCGAAGACCGGTCTGCCCATTCAGGGAGGGCAGGGGCGCATCTTCGGTACCAACAAGGACATGAAGACGGTGGCCAACGGGCTCGAGGAAACCGGCGAGCTCGGCACCTACCGCGGCAACCTGATGTTCGTGACGGCCGGCATGTGGGCCATGGCCATCCAGTTCCGGCGTGATTCCACGCAAATCCTGCAGAAGACGCAGGACTGGACCCAGGACATCCTGTCGGCCGACGAACCGGGCAACATCCGGACACCAACCTCCACGCGCGTCACCGATACGGCCAAGGCCCCGGCGGTACCGGACTCCACGCGGAAGCCGGTGCCCTGACGGGCGCCGACGGAGTTTCATCGCATGCGGCATTTCCATCGGTGTTCGCTCACGCCCGCTGTCGTGCTCGAGCAGGCCGATCGATACTTCGTCGCCCTCGGTCTCACGCGCGGGGGCGCCGACGCGCGTTCGCGCATCTTCGCCGGCGCGCTGGGCACCATGGCACTCTCCGTGAAAATGGAGGGTGGGCATTACACGTTCGTCGAGGTGCACACCGATCAGGTCGGTGAAAGCCGCCTCGACAAAAACGTGAAGAAGTACTTCAACGTCCTGCATCGCACGGCCGAACCCCGGCACCTCATCGAGGCCGGCTACTGATGTCCGACAAGGGTGCGCCGGGGCCTGCGTCCGAAGACCGGACCGGGCGCAACATCGGCGTCGGGTGCTTTACGTTCTTCATCGGCACCGTGAGTGGCGCGATGTCCGGGGTGGGCATCGGCAAGCTCATGGGCTTCTTCAATCGCTGCACACCGGAGCCCGGGCTCCCCGCCTGTGAATGGTGGGTGTACGCTGGGTGGGGCGCGGCCATCGGGGCCGTCACGCTTCCGGTCTTCGCCCTGTGGCGGCTCAAGCGCCGCGATCGGGCCGAAGACGCAGCTTCCACGTATCGAGGATGACCGAGTGGCTCGTATAGACGTGATCATGCCGCAGATGGGCGAATCCATCGCGGAAGGAACGGTGTCGCGCTGGCTCAAGAAGGTGGGAGACAGCGTGAAGCGTGATGAGCCCATTTTCGAAATCTCCACCGACAAGGTGGATGCCGAAATTCCGTCGCCCTCGGCGGGAGTGCTCATGGAAATCATCGTCGGCGAAGGGCAGACCGTGGCGGTCAATACCGTCGTGGCGCGCCTCGAAACTGACGCAGCCGTCGCCGCCGCAGCGCCCGCCGCCACGACACCGGCCCCCGCAGCCGAAGTCGTGGTCGCGAGCACGCCGGCACCGGTTGCCGTGTCTTCCACACCGGCTCCTGCCGCACCGGCGCCCGTCGCGTCCGCGTCCACGGGATCGCTCGAGGATCGTCTGCGCACCAAGTCGTCGCCGCTCGTTCGCAAGATCGCCGCAGAATTCGGCGTCGAAATCGCGAGCTTGGCCGGCAGCGGCATTGCCGGTCGGGTCACGAAGAAGGATCTCGATGCCTTTCTCGCCAACCGTCAGGCTGGCGGGGCGCCTGCGGCGAGCGTCGCGGGCGCATCGATGTACGCCCCGGCCGGTGTGGAATCGCACGGACCGCTCCCCACGCCGTGGCCCGGTGATATCGTCGAACCGATGTCGAAGATGCGCCGGCTCACGTCGGAGCACATGCACATCGCCCGTCGCGTGGCCGCGCACGTCACCACCTTCTGGGAAATCGATCTCACCCGCGTGGCACGTATCCGGCACAGCTTGCGGCGTGATTTCGAGGCCCAGACGGGGCAGAAGCTCACGTACATGCCGTTCATCCTTCAGGCGGTGAGCGCGCAGCTCAAGCGCCACCCGGTCCTCAATGCGGCCGTGGCGGGGAACGACATCATCTACCGCAAGCAGATCAACCTCGGCATTGCCGTCGCGCTCGAACCCACCGGACTCATCGTGCCGGTGCTCAAGCGGGCCGACGAGCTGTCACTGACCGGCTTGTCACGCGGGGTGAACGATCTCGCGGCGCGCGCGCGCGGCAAGAAGCTCAGCCCCACCGAAGTGCAGGATGCGACCTTCACCATCAGCAACCCGGGGACATTCGGTTCCATCACCGGCACGCCGATCATCCCGGTGGGCACCACGGCGATCCTCTGCCTCGGGGCCATCGAGAAGCGGCCCAAGGTCGTCACCGGACCCGATGGCGAGGATACCATCGCGATCCGCACCTGCTGCTACTTCTCGCTCTCGTTCGACCACAAGGTCGTCGATGGCGCCGACGCCGATCGCTTCATGCGTGATCTCAAGACGGCGCTCGAGTCGGTTTCCGAAACGAACGGCTGACGCACGCATGCCCCGCGCCCTCACCATCGTGGAACGTCGCGTCAGCGATGCGGAGCGGGCGGAGTACCTCGCGGCACTGTCGCCTCGCAAGCAACGAGCGGCAGCAGTGCCCGCGCATTTCTGGGTCTTCGAACATGCCGATGAGCGCGGGCGCTTCGTCGAGTTCACCGAGGCCGATGGCGACGAACAGATCGCCTCGCTTCACGAGCCCGACGTGTCCCCCCCCATCTGGCGTGAAGTACAGGGAGGTTGACATGCCCACACGCCGTCTCGATATCGATGGCCGTGAATGGCAGGTGTATCCGTCCGGTTTTCTCACCCAGTATGTGGGTGACGAATTCGGCCTCATCTTCGTGACTGGTGGCAGCGACGCACGGGAGTGCCGCGTGACACGCTACTCGCCCATGGGCGCGCGGTCGCGTGAGCAGTCGTTGGCCGAAATGGACGACGCGCAACTCCACGACCTTTTCCGCGCGTCGCAGCCGGGCGCGCGCTCGCCAGAGGCAGGCTACCGCTCGTGACGGACACGACCACGGCGCCTGCGCCGGCGTTCGTGGATCTGCAGGTACACAGTACGGCTTCCGACGGGGCGCTGCCGCCGGCTGCTGTGGTGCAGGCGGCCGCTGATGCCGGCCTGTACGCCATTGCCCTCACCGATCACGATTCGGTAGAGGGACTGCCCGAAGCGAACGAAGCCGGTGCGCGCCTTGGCGTGCGCATCGTCCCCGGCGTAGAGCTCAGCACCCACTTTGAAGGCGAAGAGCTGCACCTCCTGGGACTGCATCTTGCCAAGCTCGATGCCATGCGCGCCGCGCTCGACGAGTTCCAGGGACAGCGCGTTCGGCGCGCCGAACGGATTGTCACGACGCTCAATGCACACGGGATCCCCGTGACCATGGAGGCCGTGCTCGCCGAGGCGGGAACCGGCGCCGTCGGTCGTCCGCACATCGCGCGCGCCATGTTGGCTGGTGGATGGGTCCGGGAATTCCGCGAGGCGTTCGACAAGTGGATCGGCTGGGGCCGGCCCGCATACATGGCCAAGGAGACGTTCGACGTCGCCGACGCCATTGCGCTGGTGCATCGTGCCGGGGGCCTCGCGGTGTGGGCGCACCCCGGCGAACTCGCCACGCCGTCCCGTATCGCCCGCCTCGCCGAACAGGGGCTCGACGCAGTGGAAGTATTGCATCCCAGTCACCAACCGTACCTCGTGCAGCGCTTGGTCGACTACACCGCGCAGGCCGGGTTGCTGCCCAGCGGTGGCTCGGACTGGCACGGCACGCAGGAGGGGCCGCGCAAGCTCGGCGGTCAGTTGGTCCCCAAGATCTGGCTCGACTGGCAGGACGTGAAGGCGGCACAGCTGGCCGCCGCGGCAGGCTGACAGATGCTGCGTCGCGTGGCACTCGTGACCGGGGGCGCGCGCCGTGTCGGGGCCGCTCTCGTGCGGAGTTTCGCCGAGCGCAGCTACGACGTTGTTCTGCACCATGGCCATTCCCCCGAGGCGGCCGCGGAACTGGCGGCGTCGCTGGAGCGCGCGCACCAGGTGCGCATCGTCGTGGTGCAGGAAGATCTCGCCGATCCGACGGCCCCCGCGCGCGTGGTTCAGGCGGCGGTCAGTGCGTTCGATCGGCTCGACGTGGTGGTCAGTTCGGCCTCCGTCATGGAATGGCAAGCGTTCGAGACGGTCACGCCGGACAACTGGGCGCGCGCCGAAGCCGTCAATCTTCGGGCGCCCTTTTTCCTCATGCAGGCGGCCGCCCGCGCCATGCAGGACGAGGGCGTCATTATTCAGATCGCCGATCATCTCGCCAGCGAGACCGGATTTCCGCGTCTCATGCCGCATCAGGTCACCAAGGCCGCGCTTACCCAGCTCGTTCGCGTGGTCGCCGATCACCTCGCGCCGCGCATCCGCGTCAACGCGGTCGCCCCCGGATTGGTACTCGCGCCGGACGACCTGACGGCCGAGGCGGCCGCGCGGTTCCTCCGCGACGTTCCGCTTGGACGAAGCGGTACGCCCGACGACGTGGTGCAGGCGGTGCATTATCTCGTCGACTCGGCCTACGTGACGGGGACGGTGCTGCAAGTCGACGGCGGGCGTCACCTCCGGCGGTAACGCGTATGCTGCGTTTCGAGCGTGTGGTCGTCATCGGCGGCGGATGCTACGGGAGCTGGTACACGCAACAGCTCACACGGGCCATGCGGCGCGGCGCGCTTGCGGTGGCCGACATCGTCGTGGTCGATCGCGACCGAGCCTGCCGCGTGGGGCAGGCGTTGGCGGCGGATGCCTATGCTGGCATGCCAGTGCGCCTCGACACGCGCGAATGGGCGGCCTATCTCGTCGACTGGCTCGCGAGTGGCCCCGAGGCGCTTGAGGGACACGCCATGGTGCCGTCGCCGCTCATGCCGCATCTCTGTCTCGACTGGCTCGTCGCTCGGGCCCGCGCGCGCTGGCCGTCCCGGCTCATCCGCGTGGAGCCGTTGCCCGTCACGCCGCCCACGCCATGGGAGCGCGCGGCGCCCGACGCCCGGCACTACGTGAGTTTTGCCACCTGGACCTGCCCGGTGAACTGCATCGAGCCGGCGAAATGCCCTGCCACCCGTGACGTCCGCGATTGGAGCATGCCGGTGACCATCGGGAGGCTGGCGCGGGATGAACCAAGTCTCAGCGGTGCGGCTATCTTTCATTGCGAACACCGCACGTACGGCGTGGGTATGATCGACGCCGCCGCAATTGCCGGCGCCGACCGGCAGGTCTCGGCATGGGCCGCCCATGGACCGTGTCGCGTGCTGGTGGGCACCGTATCGCATTGTCACGGCGCGCTCGGCGTGCTCGCCATCGACTGAACGCTCTTCCCCCTGTGGTCATGTCTGCTTCGACTCTCGAGAACGTCGTCATCATCGGCTCCGGCCCTGCCGCCTGGACCGCAGCGATCTACGCCGCGCGCGCCAACCTCAATCCGCTCGTCTTCGAAGGCGAGCCGGTGGGGACTGAGCTCCCGGGCGGACAGCTCATGCTCACCACGGACGTCGAAAACTTTCCCGGCTTCCCCGAAGCGCTCACCGGACCAGAGCTCATGGAGCGCATCAAGGCGCAGGCCGTGCACCATGGCACTCGCGTCGTGTCCGAGCTCGTGAAGCAGGTCGATTTCTCGCAGCGGCCGTTCACCATCACGCCCAACTACGCCGGGCCAGTGCTGGCACACACGGTCATCGTCGCCACCGGGGCCGCGGCCAAGTGGATCGGCCTCGAAAGCGAGATGCGCCTGGCGCAGATCGGCGGTGGCGTGTCGGCGTGCGCGGTGTGTGACGGCGCCATGCCGTTCTATCGCAACAAGCGGTTGGCCGTCGTCGGCGGCGGTGATACGGCCATGGAAGAGGCCATGTACCTCACCAAGTTCGCGAGTGAGGTCGTCATCATTCACCGTCGTGACAGCTTCCGGGCCTCCAAGGTGATGGCCAATCGGGTGCTGAATCATCCCAAGGTGCGCGTGCTGTGGAATTCGCGCGTGAGCGAAGTGCTGGGCAGCGACTTCATCACCGGACTGAAAATCGAAAATGCCGCCACGGGTGAAGCGAGCGAGATCGAAGTAGGTGGCCTCTTCGTCGCCATTGGTCATACGCCCAATACGAAATTCCTCGGCGGCCAGCTCGACGTCACCGAACATGGCTACATCAAGGTGTCGGCGTGGCGCACGGCTACCAATGTGGACGGCGTGTTCGCGGCCGGAGACGTCATCGACGACTACTACCGGCAGGCCATCACCTCGGCCGGCACCGGTTGCATGGCGGCGCTCGAGGCGGAACGCTGGCTCGCCCATCACGGGCTCGGCGAAACCGCGTCGGTTACCGGCGGGAGCGCCGACGCTGACGCGGGAGCCTGAGGTGTCGCACCTGCGCGTGCAACAGCTCACGGTCGGTCCGCTCGAGGAGAACTGCTGGCTGCTGGCCGATCCTGATTCGGCGCAGGCGGTGCTCGTGGATCCGGGAGACGAAGCCGACCGGCTGCTCGATGCGGTCGACTCCTCGGGGTGCACGCTCAGCGCCATCTGGCTCACCCACTGTCATTTCGACCACGTCGGCGGCGTTGCTGGCGTCGTGCGCCGTCGGGAGGTGCCCATCTACCGGCATCCGGCTGACGAATACTTCTACG
>DCZC01000170.1:3413-3989 GCA_002331565.1 Gemmatimonas sp. UBA2094 | reverse complement strand
AATCACGCTCGGCGCCTACGCGTTCGACATCTGGCACGTCCCGGGGCATGCGCCCGGGCACGTGGCCTTCGTTGGGCACGGGCTCTGCATTTCGGGCGATGTCCTCTTCGCGGGATCCATCGGTCGCACCGACCTGCCATTGTGCGATGCCGGGCTCATGCAGCAGTCGCTGGCGAGACTGGCCACGTTGAATGCCGACACTCGGGTATTGCCCGGGCACGGTGTTATGACCAGCATCGGACGCGAAATGGCGTCCAATCCCTTCATGCGCGGCGTGGCCAGGCCCATCGGGTCCTGATTCGCGGCCGGCACACGATGCTTTCCCTCTCCGACCGCCTCCTCATGCGCACCGCTCCCGCGGGTCACGACGCCGCTCGCCTGATCTCTGCCGTCGTCCAGGGACTCGTGCTGCCCGTCCTGCTCGGCGCCTGTGCCGGCAGCACCGACAATCAGCAGACGGGACAGAAGTACGGTGCCGCCAATTTCGTCGCGAAGCGCACGGCGTCCGGACAGGCTTCGGCATCGGCGACTTTCGTCGCTTTCGAAGGGCTTGGCGTACCGATCCCGAACAGCAGT
>DCZC01000170.1:2629-3029 GCA_002331565.1 Gemmatimonas sp. UBA2094 | reverse complement strand
ACCGCCGGCGATGTGGCACAGGTATCGGCGCCAGGCGACGGCGCAAGCTTTCCGGCCGTCAGCGGATCCGTCAAACTCGCCGAACCGCTCGAACTCGGCCCGCTGTCCACTCCCACGACCGGCGCGAATCTCACGCTCACGTGGAACGGCACCAACGATGCTACGGCCGCGATCATTCTCTCGATGAAGTATCCCAACCCGGTCGGCTCGTCGTATGCGAATGAGCAGATCTATTGCGCACTCAGGGACGACGGCTCGGTGACCATCCCCGGAGGCTTGCTCAATCCGTTCCTGCTCGCGTCGTCGAAACGTTCGCTCACGCTCGTCCGCTGGCGTACCAATCTGGTGACCAGCAACGGCGCCAACCTGCACCTCACGACTTCCACCGACACGACCGTCG
>DCZC01000170.1:0-2428 GCA_002331565.1 Gemmatimonas sp. UBA2094 | reverse complement strand
GCTGGAGGGCCGGCATGACGTGGCGGCCGGCGGCTGAGCCGGCTTCCGGCGGGCGCGTGTCTTGTCTCCCCCGCCGAAGCGATCTAGACTCTCTGGTATGCGCATAACTACGTGGGCCGAATACGGGCTGATCTGCGCCCTCCATCTGGCACGACGGGCCGGTACGGGACCGGTCACCGGTCGCGACGTGGCGGCGCGCGAGAAGCTCCCCGGCGACTACGTGGAACAGATTCTCCTTCGCATGCGGCGTGCCGGCATCGTGAACAGCACCCGCGGCGCGCGCGGCGGTTACTCGCTGGCACGCACCCCGGACGAGATCACCGTACGCGACGTCATTCAGGCGTCGGAGCTCACCACCTTCGATCTGCACTGCGTTTCCCATCCCGTCGATGCCGGACGCTGTGGCGAGGCGGAGAACTGCAGTATCCGTCCAGTGTGGATGTTGTTGCAGAAGCGCATCGACGAGGTGCTGGAAAGCGTGCGGTTGAGCGATCTGCTCGCCGATGAATCCGTCGTGCGGGATCGCGTCGGATTGCCCGCCTACGAGGGCAGTATCGATGTCCCGGGAGCACTCCCCATCCTGCAGTCCTGAACGGTCGCCATGGGCTTCTGGGCAGACTGGCAGGCATCGCGGGTGCGGCGGCAGCGGGTCGAGGGGTATCTCAGTCATCTGCTGCGCGAACCCGACATGGCGCCGCTCCAGTGGCTGACCCTCCGCGCCGGCAGCGCCGACGTGGCGCGCCGCGAGCTGGTGTTCGCCCGACGGGCCATCGGGCTCATCGTCGCCGAGCGTGATGCACTTGATGACCGCACGGCCGCCGACGTCGCGCACAAGCTGGCGCCGGTCGTCGCGGCGGAAGCGCGGTGTGATGCCGCCGCGGGTCCTCTCTGGGCCGAGCGGTGGCGGGCCTACACGGCAGCATTGGCGGTGCGGGGCAAGTCCGAGTCGCCAGCCGCGCGTCTCGCCCGGGTCCTGCTGTCGGGGGTCGGGATTACGGAGCCCACCGCCGACGAGCTCGAGCTGACCACGGCCTACGTGCACGACACGCGCGCCAACCTCAATGAGCAGCTCCGCCTGGCGTTCGGCGCCGCGTCGCTCCCCGACGACGTGCGGCCGAGCGCGCTGCGTGGCTGACGGCGCATGCGGGGCGCCGGAATGCGAAACGGGCAACAGCGCGTGAGCGCTGCTGCCCGTTTGTGCATCGTCGATGCAAAGTGCCGAAGGCCGGACTCGAACCGGCACGTCCTTGCGGACACTGCGCCCTGAACGCAGCGCGTCTACCAATTCCACCACTCCGGCAGATCGTACTCCGCGAAGCAACCGGTTGGACCGGCTACCGTCGCGGCAGGGCGGGAAGAATAGACCGGAAGTGCCCCGAAAGTCAACGCCGAAGGCCCGGAACATGAGCGGGCTGTCGCCATGCGTCCGCGGAAAACCGGTTGCGAACGATTACGTTTCAGTCACGTATGGCCAAACCAGACGCGGAAGAACCCACCGAACTGATCGCGCGCAACAAGCGCGCCCGTCACGACTACGAAATCCTCGACACCTGGGAAGCGGGCATCGTGCTCACCGGGACCGAGGTGAAGGCGTTGCGTGATGGTCGCGCCAACCTCACGGACGGCTTCGGCCACGTGCGGGATGGCGAGGTCTTTCTGCTCAACGCCCACATCGGTGCCTACGGTCACGGCAACGTCTTCAATCACGATCCCACCCGGACGCGTAAACTGCTCCTGCACAAGCGTGAGATTCGTCGCCTCATCGGCTCAGTGGAACGGCAGGGCCTTACCCTGGTGCCGCTCGACCTGTACTTCAAGGGCGGCAAGGTGAAGGTGCGCATCGCGCTCGCGCGCGGGAAGCAACAGCACGACAAGCGCGAGGATCTCAAGAAGCGGGACGCCGAGCGCGAGATCGCGCGCGTGTTGCGCAAGGGATGATGCGTTCGTTCGTCCGGACGGTGCTGTCGGCGCTTGCGCTGTGTGGTGCCGCTGCGCCGGAGGTGCCTGCGCAGGGGACGCAAGTGCCGGCCGGTGATGCGTTCACGGCGCGACTGGGCGACCGGGCACGCGCGGTGCCCTTCGTCGATCACCCGGACGGCGGTCTGGCGTTGCGGGCCGACGCGCTGGCGGAAGGGCTCGGCGGCCAACTGGTGCGCGACACCGCACGCGCGGAGCGCTTTCGGTTCGTGGTCGGCGCGGTCGGCGCGGATATCGAGCCGGGATCAGCGTTCGCGGTCGTTGCCGCTGACACGGTACCGCTGAGTGCGAAGGTGTTTCGGCGGGCGGGGCTGGTGTACGTGCCCCTCGCATTCGCGGCCGACCTGCTGCCGCGCTTCGGAACGGGCGTGATGTACGATACCGAAAAGCGGGAGATCCGGCGATCCGCGCCCGCGGTCGCGAGCCGTCGCGCGGCCGCGCCGCGCATGGC
>DCZC01000110.1:2171-3743 GCA_002331565.1 Gemmatimonas sp. UBA2094 | reverse complement strand
GGCCGCCGCGCCACGGCGCGCGCCGTCCCATCGGGCACGAAGCGCGCCGTGGGCAACATGAGCGGCGGCGGTGTGCGAACCGACAGCAGATGCAGCCCCGCCACCACCAACGACGCGGCCACGGCCACGCCGAACAGCCACGGTGTCACGAAGCTCAGCATGTCAGCGCGCTCCACCTTTTGCGGGGAGCGCCAGGCCCATCACGATGGCCCGCACCGCCCGCGCCGCGGGGAGGTCGGTACGCACTTCGGTGTACCCCGCACCGGTGGCACGCCAGCGGGACGCCATCTCCTTCCGAAAGGCATCGAACCGTTCACGGTAGTCGGCCATGCCCTTTTCGCTCAGCACCCGCCGCTCGTGCGGCTCCGCGGCACCCGCTGCGTAAGGCTCGTGCACGAGAAACGTACCCGGCGGTGGCGCGAGCTCCTCGGCGGCCACCACGTGCACACACTCGATGAGCGCCCCCGCCGCCCGATGTGCTGCCAACACCCGCAGTGCTCCATTGATCTCCCCGAGGCAGTCGGTGATCAACACGATGCGCGCCTGTGTGGGCAGCTCCGACAGCAACGGCGACAAGTCGGCCGCGCCACCCGCTTCCACCCCGTCGAGGACACGGGCAATCTCCTGCACGGTGCCGCGCCGTGTGCGCGGCGGGACGCGTTGCACACCGCGCGCGTGCGCCACCATCGCCCCCACGGGATCACGCGACGCATGCGCCACCGCCGCGAGCCCCACGGCCACCTTTCGGGCGTACCCAAACTTCGACTGCCCCGCTTCGGGAAACTGCATGCGCGCACTGCCGTCCACCACGATCCATGTGGGGAGCAACGCCCGATCATCGCTCAGCCGCACGAACGCGCGATCGCTGCGCGCAAGCAGCCGCCAGTCGAGCGCGCGCGGATCATCGCCCTGCCGGTACAACCGGTATTCGGTGAACTCACCGGCCGTGCCCTTCTGCGACGAGCGATGCGCGCCTGGTGGGGCCGCACCCACGGCGCGGCGTGCCGGCCAGCGCACGCCACGCAGTGCATCGAGCATGGGCCCGTACACCGACATCAGCGAACCGCAGTCAGCGCGTCGTGGCGCCCGACGGCACCGGCACGTGCGCGAGCAGCGCCTCGATGAGCGGTTCGGCGGATACGCCGTCGGCTTCGGCCGCGAAGTTGGGAAGAATGCGATGTCGCAGCACGGGCATTGCCACGCGCTGAATGTCCGTCGGGGAGACGGCCGCACGGCCACCGAGCAACGCGCTCGCCTTCGCACCAAGGATCAACGCCTGTCCCGCCCGCGGCCCGGCCCCCCAGCGCACGTATTGCTTCACGAGCGCCGGCGCGCCGCTCTCCTGCGGACGCGACGCCCGCACGAGCTGCGCTGCATACTGCAGCAAGAGGTCGCTGCACGGCGTGGCGCGCACGGCACGCTGCAATTCCAGCGCATCTTCCGCCGTGAACACGGCCTCGATCGGCGCCCCCTTGGCCCCGGTCGTGGCGCGCAGGATCGCCACCTCGTCGGCTTCGGTGGGATAGCCCACACGAATGTCGAAGAGAAAGCGGTCGAGCTGCGCCTCGGGCA
>DCZC01000110.1:0-1968 GCA_002331565.1 Gemmatimonas sp. UBA2094 | reverse complement strand
TGCTCGATGGGATTCTGCGTGGCGAGCACGAAGAACGGCTCGGGGAGACGCATCGTCTGCCCCGCCGCCGTCACGCTGTGCTCCTGCATCGCCTCGAGCAGGGCGGCCTGCGTACGCGGCGGCGCGCGGTTGATTTCGTCGGCGAGCACGATGTTCGCGAACACCGGACCGCGCACGAAACGGAACGCCCGCTGCCCGCCGCCACTCTCCTCGAGAATCTCGGTGCCCGTGATGTCGCTGGGCACGAGGTCCGGCGTGAACTGAATGCGACGGAAGTCGAGGCGCATGGCATCGGCGAGCGACTTGATCATGAGCGTCTTCGCGAGCCCCGGCACACCCACCAGCAGGGCGTGACCGCCGGCCACCAGCGCCATGAGGATCTCGTCCACCACGGCCTGCTGTCCGACCACGCGCTTGCCCACTTCGCCGCGCAGTCGCTGCACGGCGGCGATGAGCGACTCCATGCTGCGCGGCTCCGCGCTCGCCGGCGGCGTCGTCGACATCACTTGAGCGGACGACGACGGCGTGACATGAGGAACAGCGTGGACGCATCGCGCGCGCCCGCGGTTCGCAGCGACACCGCCTCGTTCGCGACTTCGGCGCCGTGCAGCTTGACCATCCAGGCATCGAGTTCCGCCACGTCGGGCAGGAGGTTGCCCATCGCCACGCGCTTCACATCACGAACGCTGGTGTCGGGCGTACACGCCACGCGCACTGCATCCCACGCCTCGGCGGCCTGCACCCGCAGGGTCCACGGTGCGGCCGCCTCCGAGGGTACCGCGCGCAGTACGTCGGGGCGCACGCGCAACTGATTCACGAAATGGGACCGGCCGGCGGAGTTCTGACTGTCGCTCATGCGCCAATTACGCAGTGGGGAGCGTTACCGTTTCGGCCGCCATGTCGGCCGGAACCGCGGGAACGTCCACCACGGCGGTCGCCGGCGGCAACGATTCCAGAAAACGGGCAACCTGTTGATCGAAGAGATAGCTCGAACCGCTCACGGCGGTGCCGGCCACCGTCTCGCGCGCCCCGATGGCAATCTCTTCCCCACCCTGCCCCCGCAGCACCACGTGCGACGGCCCCTGCTTCTCCACGAACGCCGTGTACACGCCGTTGCGCGTGGCAAAGAAGTGCGTGGCCGCGGTGATGACCTCGGCGACCGTCAGCGAGGTCAGGGTGTCCTGCAACTGGCGGCGCGACTGCTGGTGCGGGTATGACATGACGACGGACAAGAAGTTCGGGGAGTGGGGCGACGTCCAGGTCAGTGCTGCTCGACGTCCACCGGGAAGACGAGCAGCATCTCCCGGACGGCATCCGGCGCACCGGTGGTGTCGATCCGCAATTCACCACCGTGCCGCGAAACCAGCGCCCGGGCGAGCGGCAGGTCCACCGCTGAGACCCAGCGCCTGGCCTCCGCGTAGGGATCGTGCGCGTGCCACCGCAGGGCCTCGGGGCATACCCGAAGTATATCGGCGGGGCGGCGCGACTGGTCCCCCGGGGCGCCGTCGAACATCTGTCGCCCGTCCCAGGCAACCTGCACCGCGAGAAAGCCGCGGCCGAGGCGGATCCCGGCCCTGACCTGACCGCCGTCGGTCGCCGCGCCGGCGACCGCGAGCCCGAGCACGAGTTCGAGCGTCCGCTGCAACCAGCGCGCGTCGCTGCGCATGGTGGGCAGCATCACCGTGGGTTCGTCCACCTGCACGGGCACCATGGGCGCACGGCTGCGCCACAGCCCGACCGCCTGCAGGAGCGCCTCCCGCGGATCCACATCGGCGGGCTGGACCGCGAAGAACGGCTGCGTGACCTCCACGTATTCCTGCGCCGCCACCGCCAGCGTGTGCAGCGCCTGCAGGCGGTCCGCCGCCAGCCGGTCGTCGCCCGCAGCGGTGAGGGCGAGCATGGCATCCACCACAAGGGTTTCCGACGCGTCCCGCGCGCGCTGCGCCGACTGCCACTGCCGGGCCTGTT
>DCZC01000109.1:8047-12882 GCA_002331565.1 Gemmatimonas sp. UBA2094 | reverse complement strand
CGCACGCCACCCGCTCGGGGGCGCTCTGGGCCGAGTGGACGCTCACCGCCCCGCCCCCAGCCCCTGCGCGTGCATGAAGTGCTCGAAGGCCTCGCGGGCGGTCTTGCGCAGCGGCACGCCGAAGTCGCGCAGCAGTTTGGCGTTGGACAGCACCGGGCGGTGTTGCAGGAAGCGCACCTGCTCGGGGCCATAGCGCGCCACTCCCAGCCGCCGTCCCGCCCACAGCGCGGCGCGCAGCACGCCGGCGGGGATCGCCAACACGGGTTTTCCCAACAGAGCCCCGATCTCGCGCATCGTGAGTGCGCCGTTCCCCGCCACGTTGAACACGCCGGTCATGCCGTGCGTCACGCCATGCGCCAGCACCGCCACCAGATCTTCGTCCCATACGAAAGCGAAGGGGGCGTCGTACCCGCGCACCGACAACAGCACGCGCTGATGAAAGAGGGCGGTGATCTGGTTGCGGGTGGCCGCTCCCACCACGGGCCCCACGCGAAGGACGAGCTGTGCCAGTTCCGGGTGCTGTGCGCGCGCCTCCGCCAGCAACGCCTCGACGTGTCGTTTGTGGTCGGCGTAGGAAAAGGCCGCGTCGCCGCGCAGCGGGTGCTCCTCCGAGAGCGGCACCGGGTTGTCGGCGTGGTAGCCGTAGGCCGCGCCACTGCTGGTCACCGTGAGATGGCGCACCCCGGCCGTCACGCACGCCGCAATGACGTTGCGCGTGCCGTTCACGTCGATATCGAAGTCGCGCGCGCGGTCGCGCGTGGGCTCCAGCACCGCGGCCAGATGCACCACCGCGTCGATGCGCTGGTCACGCAACAGCACGGCCAGTGCGGGGTCACGGATGTCCATGGCGCGTACCGGTACGGCGCCACCCTGACGAGGGCGAAGGTCCACACCGGAAACCGTTACTCCCGGTCGTGCGGCCAGCTGCGCGGCGAGCAGCGTGCCCACGTAGCCTGCCGCGCCGGTAATGCAGACGCGCAGGGGGGCGGCCGGCGCCGAGGATGTCGGGGATGTCATGCGCTAGGCCCCAGTGGGTGCCATGGACGGTCGCGGCCGTCGCGCCCACCATTGCGCCACCGCCAGCCCCGATACGAGGTGCCACACCCCCCAGAAGGCGGTCACCAGCATCATCCCTCCCGCCTGCGGGAAAAAGGTGAACAGCACTGCCAGCCCCAGCCCGGTGTTGTGAATGGACACCTCGATGGTGAGCGCGCGCCGGTCGGCATCGGCAAGGCGCGCTGCGGTGGCCGCGAGGTACCCGGTGGCCATGGCCATGAGGTTCTGTCCCACCACCAGCCAGAAGAACTGCCCGAAGCGCGCCACGAACAGGTCGGTGTTCTTCGCGAAGGCCAGCGCCACGAACGCCAGGAACACCAGTGTGGCCACTGCGCGAAGCGGCCGCTCCACGCGAGCCACCAGCTGCGGGAAGCGCCGCCCTGTGGCCATCCCCAGCAGCAGCGGCACCACCAGTACGAACAGCACCAGCCACAGAATCCCCGCGGCGGGGATGTCGATGGCGCGCAGTACGGGGCGCGTGACGGGGTTGAGCCATCCGTACAGCGCGAAGTTGAGCGGCATCACCACGGGCGCAGCCACGCTGGAGACCGCGGTGAGTCCCACGGCCAGCGGCACGTTGCCGCGCGCCATCCAGGTGAGCACGTTGGAGAACGACCCGCCGGGGCACGCGGCCACCAGGATCATGCCGAGTGCCAGCGGCGCATCCAAGCGCAGCGCCCACGCCAAGAGGCAGGTGAGCGCTGGCACGACCACGTACTGCGCCGCCAGTCCCACCACGGCCGCGCGCGGTGCCCGCCACGCGGCGCGGAACGCCTCGGGGGTGAGCGTGAGCGACACGCCGAACATGAGGCACGCCAGAATCACGTTGAGCGCCGCCAGCCCCCCGGGGGCCAGCTGCAGCGGCAATGCGTCGTTCATGCCGCCCCCGCGCCCGGTGCCAGGTCGGCGCGCAGGCGGCCGATCTCACGCTGCGCCGTGCGCAGGTAGCTCTCCTTGTGGACGTAGTACGCCATCCGGTCGAGTTGCAGGTAGCGATAGCCGCCGCGCACCTCGGGGCTGTCCACTTGCCGCTTGCGCGCCTGCAACGTGCGGGCGCTCGCCGCACCGGCCGCCAGTTGCCGGATGTACAGCGCCACCAGCTCCGCCTGCCGGTTGCGCCCTTCCCATCCGAGCCCGGCCGCTTCCAGCATCCCCATCAGGAACAGCGTGTCGTGCTGAGGATGGAAGGTGTTGAGGAACAGCCGCGGCGCGGGGCCCGTGTCCCAGTTCAGGAGCGCGGCGTCGATGAACGGAAATTTCGGCTGATACCCCGTGGCCAGCAGCAGCACGTCGTACTCGGCGCTGGCTCCGTCGGCGAAGGTCACCGTGCGCCCGTCGATCGCGCGCAGCGCGCCGCGCGGTGTGATGTCCCCCTGCCCCAGATGATGCAACACCAGGGAATTGATCACCGGGTGTGCCTCGTACATGCGGTAGTCGGGGTCGGGGAGGCCGTAATTCGACGGCTTCCCCATGACCACGCGCACCAGCAGCGCGTCGAGCCGCTGCTTGAGGGCGCGCGGCAGGCGGATGGCACCGCCCAGCGTGTCGGTGGGGCGCCCCATGATGAACTTGGGGAGGAAGTAGTAGCCCCGTCGCACCGACAGATCGACGCGCGCGGCGCGGTGCACCGCATCTACCGCGATGTCGGCGCCGCTGTTGCCGCACCCCACCACCAGCACGCGCTGCCCCTCGAACACGTCGGGGGTGCGATACTCCGCTGAATGCATCACGCGTCCGGTGAAGGTGCCCGGGAGCGTAGGCCAGTGCGGGTAGTGCAGCACGCCGGAGGCAATCAGCACACCGTCGTGCACGGTGGTGGTGCGCAATTCGCTGACCGACGCGCATGCGTCCTGCCCGGGTTCGGGGCGTGCGGGCTCGGGCACGGTGGTCACCGCCCACCGGCCGTCGGGCAGGGGGGCCACCTGTTCCACCCGCGTGCTCCAGGCGTAATGGGCCGACAACCCGAAGTGCGTGGCGTAATCGCGGAAGTACTGCCGCAGCTCGGTGTGGTGCGGATAGGCGGGGCCCGCGGGCATGGGGAATTCCGCGAACTCCGTCATGTGCCGCGAACTGATGAGGTGCGCCGACTGGTAGAGCGTGCTGTGTGGGTTGTCGATGTCCCACAGCCCGCCGGGCCCCGTGTGGCGGTCGTAGCCGCGAAAGGGGATTCCCAGCTTCTGCAGGTTGCGGGCGCACGCCAGTCCCATGGGGCCGGCTCCGATCACGGCGTACATGGGCGAAAGGTACCCTCGGAACGTGCGTCGTGACGCAGGTGGTGGCCGTCTGCTTCCGGGCTCCGGCGGAAAGACGTACACTCCGGGGTCCGCGGTTTTCTTCTCCCGCACCGGGTCTCCTGTCGATGCACTTCCGACCGTGCACGTTCGCGCTCGTTCTGGCCGCTTCGCTCGTTGCGGTGCCCGCCGGCGCCCAGCCGATGGACTCCACCGCGCTGCTGTTGCAGCAGGTGATCCGCGTCAACACGGCCAATCCGCCGGGGCGCACGCAGGCACTCGCCGAGTTGCTGGCACCGATGTTCAAGGCGCGCGGCTTCACCGTGGAAATCGTGCCCACGCCCGACTCGGCCAAGGTGCACTTCTTTGCACGGCTCAAGGGAAGCGGCGCCAAGAAGCCGATTCTGCTCGCTGCGCACGCCGACGTGGTGGGCGTGGAGCGCGAGAAGTGGACCGTCGAGCCGTTCGATGGGGTGGTGAAGGACGGCGACGTGTACGGGCGCGGGGCGATCGACTTCAAGGGCGGGCTGGCCGTGTTCGCGCGCGCCGCGATGCTGCTGGCCGACCGCAAGGTCCCGCTCGATCGCGACATCATCTTTCTCGCCGAAGCCGACGAGGAAGGGATGCCGCTCAACACGAGCTGGCTGGCGCGCACGCACTGGGACCGCATGGACGCGGAGTTTTCACTCAACGAAGGCGGCTGGATCATCAAGCGCGACGACGGCAAGGTGCGCTACGTGAGCATCTCCACCGCCGACAAGGTGTCGACGATGTTCAAGCTGGTGTCGAAGGGCACCTCCACGCACGCGTCGATGCCGTTGCCGGACAACGCGCTCGTGACCGTGGGCAAGGCACTCGCGAAACTCGCCGCGTTCGATTTTCCGGTGGAACTCACCGCCGAACAGCGGCAGTACTTCACCGCTCTCGCCAAGAGCAGCGGGCCTGCGGAGGCGAAACTCTATCGTGATCTGCTGAGCGGCACGCCGACGGCGCGCGCGGCCGCCGACCGGCAGCTGTCGAAGGATCCGCTGCTGCATTCACTCATCCGCACGACGATCGCGCCGGTGATCATGAGTGGCGGCTTCCGCTCCAACGTGATTCCCGGATCGGCCGAGGCGCAGCTCAACGTGCGGCTCATTCCGGGCACGGATACGAAGAAGGTGGCGGAGGCGCTCACGCGGCTGTTCAACGATCCGCTGCTGACCGTGGTCCCGCCCGCCAACACGCCGGTCGTGCCGCCGTCGTCGACCGAGACGGAGTTGTACCAGGCGCTGGCGGCCGAGTCGAAGACGCAGTGGCCGGAGGCGGAGGTCACGCCGTACCTGTTCCAGGCCGGAACGGATGCCGCCGCGTGGCGTACGCGTGGCGTGCCGGTGTATGGCATCTACCCGTACCCGATCACGATGGACGAGCTCAAGCGCATGCACGGCAACGACGAGAAGGTGAGCATCGAGTCGTTGCGGCAGGGCACGGAGATGATTTATCGCACGCTGGTGCGCGTGGCGGGGAAGCGCTGAGGTAACGCGGTCGCCGGTTATGCGCCGGTTA
>DCZC01000109.1:7396-7873 GCA_002331565.1 Gemmatimonas sp. UBA2094 | reverse complement strand
CGCCGGTTATGCGCCGGTTACGCGTCCACGCGATGCAGGAATGCGTCGAGCGCGGCCGTTACCGCCGCCGGCTGTTCCACCGATGACGAGTGTCCGGCGCCGGGGATGCGCACCAGATCGGCGCCCGCGATGAGCGCGCAGATCCGTTCCGACTTGGCGGGCACGGTGGCCACGTCTTCTTCGCCCACCAGCACCAGGGTGGGACAGCGGATTTTCCCGAGTTCGGGCGCGACCGCCTCGCGCTCCACCACGCCGTTCACCGCCCGATAGATCGATGGCCGGTTCCCCGCCAGCTGCGCGCGCCAGTGGGCGCGATCGGCCGCCTTGGCGGGGTCGGACAGGAACGTGCGCCCGAACATGATGGGCATGACGCGTCCGACGACCCACCGGATGCCCAGCCACCGCGTGAGCGCATTCAGCAGCCGGTAGCGCGGCACATTCTCGGCGGGTTCGGCGTCGGCGCTGGTGTCCAGCAGC
>DCZC01000109.1:4926-7121 GCA_002331565.1 Gemmatimonas sp. UBA2094 | reverse complement strand
GCCACGGCGTCGTCGGTGACCTGTTCGATGGAGATGGCACGACCGCTCACGTCGGCACTGCGCCCCTGTCCGCGGTGGTCCCAGCGGATGCAGCGGTAGCGGCCCTGCAGCGCCGCCACTTGTGCGTCGAACATGCGGCCGCTCATGAGCAGGCCGTGCGAGAAGAGGAGCGGCGGCCCATCGCCGCCGGCGTCCTCGACCCACAGGGCGGTGCCGTTGACGGTCAGATGGCGTGCGGAGGGGGGCGTCATTCCGACAAGGTGCATGCCAGCGCGCCGCCCGGCCAGCGCATCCATTGCGTACAACAGGGCGCAAGGGCCAACGTCTGTCCGTCGTGTCGCAAGCGCCCCCGGGAGCGTCGGCGGCCTTGCCACACGCACACGACGGCGCCCGCCAGCGCCATCACTGTCTCCAGCGCGCCAGTCACCACGATCGTCCGAGCCCACCGGTGCACATGCTCCCGCAGCAGACGTGGATAGAGCCAGTACGGGATGGCACACTCGGTACCGCCATCGGCCTGTTGCTCCTCACGCTCATGGCCATGCACTGGTCGGCGCGGGCGCTCGCCCGTCAGTCTGCGCAATTGTTCGGGCGTCGGTTGCAGCTCTACCTGTTCGGTTTTCCCGGCACCGTGGTGCATGAAGGCAGTCACGTGCTGGCGTGTCTGCTGTTCGGTCATCGGGTCGATCGCGTGCGCTGGTTCGATCCGCAGGCCACCGACGGGTCGCTCGGCTCGGTGGAGCACTCGTACGATCCGACCAGCGCGTATCAGCGCCTCGGCACGATCGTGATCGCGGTGGCGCCGCTGTTGGGCGGTGCGACGGTCTTCCTGCTGGCCGCCCGCCATCTGCTGGGCGTCCCCTTCACGTCGCTGGCCGACCTCGCGACGCCTGCCGATGTCGCCTCGCTCGCATCGCTGGCGGCGCGCATCGGGGCGTGGCGTTGGGCGTTGTTCGCGTACGTGTGCCTTTCGGTGGGCGGCTCGATGCACCTGAGTGCGGCGGATCTGCGCGGGGCGGGACGTGGCGCGATCGTGTTGACAGTATGGCTGACGACGGCCGTGCTGCTCGTCGTCGGGGTGTGGTGGGTGTCGTCCGCTGTGGCGCCCACGTTCTGGCCACGGTACGTGGAGCCCGTGCTGCGGCAGCTCGCGCAGTCGGCCGCGCGCGGGAGCGATGCGCTGCGCACGACGTTGCTGCTGTCGGTAGCGGTGAACGTGGCCGGCGCCACGGTGCTTGTGCTGGTGCGCCGCGTTCTGCGCGCCGGGTAGTAAGGCGGCGCGGCCGCATCGATCGTGACGCGGTGGTATTGTTGAGGGCGTGCGCGCCGCGGTGCGTACGCGCTATGAACCCCGAGACCACCGGATACCGGAGTCGTACGCATGGAACCGATCACCGTCACCACCACGGTGGCTGCCCCACTGGCCGAAGTCTGGCGCGCCTACACCACCCCGGCCGACATCATGCAGTGGAACGCCGCATCGGATGACTGGCACACCACGGCCGCGACGGTCGACCTGCGCCCCGGTGGCCATTTCAGTTCGCGCATGGAAGCGCGGGACGGCTCGTTCGGCTTCGACTTCGCTGGGGAATACACGGCCGTGGTACCGCACCAGCATCTCGCGTACCGTTTCGGCGAACGCACCGCGACCATCGACTTCGTCGAACATCCGGATCACGTAACCGTGACGGTGAGATTCGAGCCGGAAACGACGCATCCGGTGGAGATGCAGCAGCAGGGATGGCAGGCCATTCTCGACCGGTTCGCCCGTCATGTGATGCACGGGACCGGGTGAGGGGAGCCTGGCGCCTCGCATGTCGGCCTACGAAATCACCACCGACCCATCGCGCTTCGATGTGGACGCCATCCACGCGTTTCTATCGGCTTCCTATTGGTCGCCGGGGGTGCCCAAGGCGGTCGTCGAGCGCGCGATCGCGCATTCGCTCTGCTTCGGCGTGCTGATGAGGGACAGGCAGGTGGGCTTCGCGCGTGTCGTCACCGATCGCGCGACCTTCGCCTACCTCGCCGACGTGTACATCCTCGAAGCGCATCGTGGGCAGGGGCTCGCGAAACGTCTGATCACGGCCGTGATACAGCACCCCGACCTGCAGGGGCTGCGGCGCATGCTGCTGGCCACCCGTGATGCGCACACGCTCTACGCGCAGTATGGTTTTGCCGCGCTCGCCGCGCCCGAC
>DCZC01000109.1:3584-4583 GCA_002331565.1 Gemmatimonas sp. UBA2094 | reverse complement strand
TGTTCCGCGCGTGGAGCGAAGCCGAGCTCTTCAAGCGCTGGTGGGTGCCGAAGTCCGCCCCAATCACGCTGCGCTCGTGCGAAATGGACGTGCGCACCGGCGGTACGTACAAGCTCGTGTTCGGCCACCCGGCGGCGCCGGAGCCGTTCGCGTTCTTCGGCCGGTATCTCGACGTGGCCGTTCCACAGCGCATCGTGTGGACCAACGAGGAAGCCGGCGAGGCCGGGCAAGTCACCACGGTGACGTTCGAGGCGCGGGGCGAGGTCACGCGGGTGGTGATGCACGATCTCTATCCCACCAAGGAGTCGCTCGACGAGGCGATGGACTCGGGGAGCACGAGCTGCAGCAGTGAGACGTTCGATCAGCTGGACGTGGTGCTCTCGGAGGGGATAGCGGACTGATCTGGCGGGGTGCCTCGTGGTGGGGCCCCCGATGGCGCACGGGCCCGGCCGATACCACCGTTTACGGTGTATCCGATCGTGTGGAGGCCCACTCGTGCAGCAACTGGTCGAGATCGATGTCGGGGGCAAGGAAGGCGCAGTGCCCGTGTCCCCGAAGAATGCGCAGCGTCGCGCCGGGGACGCGTGCTGCCATGACCCGTGCTTCCTGCACCGACGCAATGAGATGATCCTCGTCGGCCGCGAGGTACAGCGTAGGCATGCGCAGCTGCGGCAGCGCCGGGCGAATGTCGTAACGGGTGAGAATGCGCAGGCGGTTGCGGTAGCCGTCGCGGGTCGTGCCCCGCGTGAGCAGCAGAAAGCGATCGATCTCTTCCCGATGGGTATGCGCCGAGTGCAGCCGCCAGGCGGTGAGGCGCCGTACCCATTGCATGGTACCCCACGGTACCAGGCGCATGGCCGCGAGGGCGAGAAAGAGCTTGGCGCGCGGCGTGATACGGGTGAACGAGTTGAGGATCACGAGTTCGCGCACGCGCTCGGGATGGGCGGCGGCGAACGACATCGCCAGCGCGCCGCCGAACGATTCACCCACCATCACGAC
>DCZC01000109.1:0-3324 GCA_002331565.1 Gemmatimonas sp. UBA2094 | reverse complement strand
CGCAGCCGGAACGTGATGACGCGAAAGCGATGCATGAGATGCCGCGTCTGCCGATAGAAGAGCAGACCGGTGCCGTCGAGCCCCGGCACGAAGATCAGCGGCGCGCCGGAACCGGTGACGTGCAGCTGCGCCGGGTCCGCCGGAACCGGGGAATCGGTTGCTTCACGCGGAGGGTCGGATGATGCGTGCTGAGTCATGGCGACTGGTGCGATTCGTGTGGGCGGCCGTATCGGTCATCGTACTCGAGACCATACTGCTGGGCATCTCGGTCGCGCCGGTGGTGGCCTTCCTGCAGTGGCAATCCACGTGGGTACTCACCGATGCGGTGCGCATCGGGCTGCTGTCGCTTGCGGTGGTGCCGCTGTACCTGCTCTTTGCCGCAATTCTCATCGTCGTGTCGCCCCTCGCGACGCGGCTGCTGGGCTGGCGCACGCCGGACAACGTGACGATGCGTCTCACCGATTTCGAATGGCCGGTGCTCGCCTGGGGCCGCTACCTGATGACGATACACGTCGTGCGCGTTTTTGCAGGCCCCGCCTTCCGGTCGACGCCGTTCTGGAGCCTCTATCTCCGGCTCAACGGCGCGCGTATCGGGAGGCTGGTGTGGGTGAACAGTCTCGCGGTGATGGATCACAACCTCCTCGAATTGGACGACGATGTCGTGATTGGGTCCGACGTGCATCTGTCGGGTCACACCGTGGAGCACGGTATGCTGTGCACGGCTCGCGTGCACTTGCAACGCGGCACGGTGGTGGGTGTGGGCACTGTCCTCGGGATCGGCGTGACGACGGGAGTCGGCACGCAGGTGGGCGCGCTCAGTGTCGTGCCGAAGTTCGCCACGCTCGACGGTGGCGCCTCCTACGCCGGCGCGCCGGTGCGGCGGGTGTCGTGAGGGAAAACCGGTGCGCGGGAACGACCACGCTGGCACCGGCGATGGCGAAGTGCCGCAACCGTGGTGGGCCTACACCGCGGAACGCAAACGAACGTATCCGCTCTAGCCGCGAGCGATCCGGCTCACGAGTCGCGCCGCCGCCCGCGCGGTGCGACCGCCCTCGTCATGCGCCGGATTGAGCTCCGCCAAATCTGCCGCGCGCAATTTGCCACTGGCCAGCACCTGATCAACAAGGGGTTCCACCACGTGCAGCGGAACTCCAAGCGAGGCAGGCGCGGACACGCCGGGCGCCACGTGCGCCGGCAACACGTCCAGGCAGATCGTGAGGTACACACCATCAAACTGCGCCAGATCGACGGCCAGCCCGGCCTGTGCTTCGGTCAGGCCGATGGCGTCCTGCAGCTGTTCGTCGGGCACGTACCGTACGCCCAAGGCATCGGCGCGGTCGAACAAGGCGCGCGTGTTGCCGAATCGGCTGATGCCGAGCACGTGGTAGCTGAATGGTTGCGCGTGCGCGGCACACCACTCGGCCATTTGACGGAACGGCGTGCCGGAGTTGGCGCGCGAGGCGATGCGCAAGTCGAAGTGCGCATCGATGTTTACGATGAGCAGCCGGTCATGGCGCGGCATGGTGCGCACGAGCCCCTGAAATGTGCCCCACGCCATTTCGTGCCCGCCGCCGAGCACGATCGGCCGGCATCCCTGCGCCATCACCGATGACACGCGCGCCGCGAGCGTGTCTTGCGCCGACTCCAACGCCTCGCCGTCGCACACGACGTCACCGGCGTCCCAGAGCGCTGGCTCCGAGTGCACCGGCATGTTGGCAAGCGCCGCCCGCAGTGCAGCCGGACCCTGCGCCGCGCCGGTTCGCCCACCGTTGCGACGGACTCCTTCGTCAACGGCGAACCCGATGAGTGCCACGCCGCCGTGCGCGCGCTCATCGAACGTGCGCATCACGTGATGCCAGCGACGGCTGTCGCCGACTTCTTCGGCGTCGGTACGCCCCTGCCACTCGAATGGGGTGCTCATGTGCGCTCGGCTCCTGCCGCGATCACGCGGCGACACGGATTCTGCCCGAACCAGTAGGTGAGCTCATTGGGATGCGACACATCCCACGCGGCAAAGTCGGCGCGCATCCCCGCCGCCAGCATACCCCGATCGTACAGGCCGAGTGCCTTGGCCGCATGCACCGTAATACCCTTGATCGCCTCGAGCGGCGTGAGGCGGAAGAAGATGCAGCTCATGTGGGCACTGAGCAGCAACGACAGCCCGGGCGATGTGCCGGGATTGTGATCGGTGGCCACGGCGATGGGCACACCTGCGCTGCGGAGGCTCGCGATGGGGGGCACCCTGGTTTCGCGCAGCATGTAGAAGGCACCGGGAAGCAACACGGCCACCGACCCTGCCGCTTTCATTGCCGCTACACCAGCGGTGCTGAGATGCTCGAGGTGATCACATGACAACGCGCCGTACGAGGCCGCCAGCACGGCCCCACCCTGATCGGAGAGCTGTTCGGCGTGCAGCTTCACCGGCAGGCCGAGCGCGCGCGCCTGCTCGAACACGCGCTGCGTCTGTGCCGGCGTGAAGCCGATGGTTTCGCAGAAGGCATCCACGGCATCGATCAACCCCGCTGCATGGAGCGGCGGCATCCAGTCGCATACGGCGCTGATGTAGTCGTCGGCCCGTCCCTCGTACTCCGGCGGCAGGGCGTGCGCGCCGAGAAACGTGGTGCGCACGTCGACGGGCAGCGCCTGGCCGAGCGACCGTGCCACCCGAAGGCAGCGCTCCTCGTCCTCGTGCGACAGGCCGTAGCCGGACTTGATCTCGATGGTGGTGACGCCTTCGCTCATCAGGGCGCGCGCACGATGCCGGGCGCTGTCGTACAGCACCTGCTCGCTCGCGGTGCGGGTAGCGGCCATGGTGGACCGGATGCCACCGCCGGCGCGGGCAATCGCCTCGTAACTGGCGCCATTGGCGCGCATCTCGGCTTCGTTGGCGCGGTGTCCACCGTATACGAGGTGCGTGTGACAGTCGATGAGTCCCGGCGTCACCACCCGCCCGCCCAAGTTCACTTCACGCGCGCCTGCCGCGGCCGCAGGCCGGTCGACGTAGGGGCCCACCCACGCGATGGTGCTCCCCTCGGTGAGCAGCGCACCGTTCGGCACGAGCCCCCAGCCGTCGGGCGCGCCATGGGTCAGCGTGGCGAGTGTGGCGTTGTACCACAGAACACGCGCCGTCATGGTACGTCAGCTCCAGAGAGTGGCGAGCAGATCCTGCTGCCCACCGCCGGCCGCGCCGTGCGCCACCAGCGAGCGTGCCACCTCGATGTCCGGCGCGAAGAGGCGGTCTTCCGCGTAGAACGGCACGCGCTGACGGAGTGTCGCGTGCACCTGCTCGAGACGCGGGCTGGTGGTGAGCGGCCGGTGGAAGTC
>DCZC01000237.1:8910-9155 GCA_002331565.1 Gemmatimonas sp. UBA2094 | reverse complement strand
ATGTTGCGAATGGTGCCGTTGGGGCTCTTCCACATCTTCTTCAGCCCGAACTCCTTCACGCGCGCCTCATCGGGGGTGATGGTCGCACACTTCACCGCCACGCCATGCTTCTTGGTGGCTTCGGCGGAATCGATCGTGACCTGGTCGCCGGTGGCGTCGCGATGCTCGATGCCGAGGTCGTAGTAGTCCAGCTGCACATCGAGATACGGCAGAATCAGCTTGTCCTTGATGAACTGCCAGATGAT
>DCZC01000237.1:5999-8719 GCA_002331565.1 Gemmatimonas sp. UBA2094 | reverse complement strand
TGATGCGCGTCATCTCGTCGCCGTCCATTTCGACGACGGGGTTCACAACCTTGATCTTGGCCATCGTAGGGGAGTGCCGGTGAATCGGGGTGGGTGTTGCCGGGGCCGTGGAAACGGCGGGGAGGTCTCGCCGCCACGAAAGATGGTGGGGAGTACGGGGAGCAGGAAGCGGGTGAGGGCGGCCGATGGGGACCGGCGCAAGGACAAACCCGCTGGCCTACGGTGCCCTGCCCAGGCTGGCTCGCCTCTTCAAAGACGGAACGGTTCAATCACCGTTCGCCGCGACGCTAGTCGCCCCGCTCCTCGAACACACCCACGTCGCGGTTCTTCGCCACGTTGCCCGCCATGAAGTAGCGCCCGTTCATCGCCACGTACACGCCAGGGGGCAGACTCTGCACAAAGCTGAGGGCACTCCCCAGGTTGAAGAGACCATCCGAGCTGCCAAAGGCGTACGGCACCATGGCCCCGGTGAGCACGATCGTCTTGTCGAGCGATGCCGCTGAGAGTACCTGCGCGGTGTCCACCATGGTGTCGGTGCCGTGCGTGATCACGATGCGCGACTCGACGGCCTCGCGGCATGCCTGCACGATGCGCGCCCGGTGCGCTTCCCTCATCTCGAGACTGTCGATCATCATCAGCACTTCGGTCTGTACATCGAGCATGCAGCGCCCGCGCCGCAGCATTTCCGGCAGGTGCGTGGCCTCGAAGTGCAGCGTGCCGGTGAGTTCGTCGTACTCCTTGTCGAACGTGCCACCGGTGACGAAGACGCGCACGCTCATGCGCCGTCTCCCGACCTGGCCGCGGCCCGCGCGCGGGCGCGCTCCTTGGCGGCCTTCTGCTTCGCCTTCGTCGCCGCCTTGTCGGCGGCCACCCGTTCGGCTTCGGCAATCACGGCTTCACGTTCGGCGATGCGCGCCTCGCGCTCCTGCCATGCGGCACGATCGTGCGCCTCGGCTTCCCGTGTCCGGCGCAGACTTTCGGCCTCGCGCCACGCGGCCACTTTCGCGTGGTCGCCGCCCACGAGCACCTCGGGAACGGGATGTCCACGATACTCCGCCGGTCGCGTGTAGCTGGGCGCACTGATGCCGCGATCGAAGAACGAATCAGTGCGGGCGCTCTCGAGGTCGCTCATGGCGCCGGGGAGCAGGCGCACCGTGGCGTCGACGATGGCGAGCGCCGCCGGCTCGCCGCCACTCAACACGAAGTCGCCGAGGGACAGCTCTTCGGTGGCGAGGTGCGTGGCCACGCGTTCGTCGATGTCCTTGTAGTGGCCGCAGAGCAGCGTGAGTTCGGTGCCGGCGGCGAAGCGCATCGCGTCGGCGTGCGCAAAGCGGCGTCCGCGTGGCGAAAGCAGCACGATGGGCGCCGTGGCCCCCACCGACTCGACCGCCTCGAAGAATGGCCCGGGTTTCATCACCATGCCGGGGCCCCCGCCGAACGGATAGTCGTCGACGGTGCGATGCCGGTCATGCGCGAAGTCCCGCAGGTTCACGAGGTGGTACTGCACCCCGCCCGCCGCGGCCGCCTTCGCCGGAATGCTCAGCGAGAGCGGGCCGGCAAAGAACTCCGGAAAGATCGTGACGATGTTGATGCGCAACATGCGCGACGCTCGGTGGCTCGGGCAGGTCAGTCGAAGAGGCCGTCGAGTGGGGCAAAGATGATCACCCGCTCTTCGTCATCGACGGAGAGCACGAGATCATCGGTCCACGGCACGAGGGGCCGTCCCGTCGCCGTCTCGACCTCGAGAATGTACCCCTGCGGCGCGTCGTACACATCACGCACGGTACCGACCGGGCCCCTGCCGTCCACGTCCACCCGCATGCCGATGAGATCACCGACGTACACCTCGTCGTCGTCGGCATCGGGGAGCGTGGCGGCATCGGCCAGCAGATAGCGACCGCGCCAGCTGTCGGCGATATCGCGGTCGGTGACTTCGCGCACGCGCACGAGCCACTCCTTGTTCATGGGACGGCCGTCTTCGACGTGCAGGGGCTGCGCCTCGGCGTCGGGGGCCAGGTTGCCCTCGCGATCACCGGCAAAAAGCACAGCGCCGGACGCAAGCATCGCGTCCGGCGCATCGCTCAGCGATTCGACGGCCCAGGCGCCGCGCACGCCATGCGCGCGACGCACCTGGCCGACGACGATGTATTCGGCCAGCTCAGGCCTCGGCCGACGGCAGGGCCACAGCCGACGACTGCAGCTTGGCAGCGAGACGCGCTTCGTGACGCGCCTTGAGGATGCCAGCGCGGCGGATGAGCGAACGCACGGTGTCGGTGGGCTGCGCACCCACATTGAGCCAATGGTTCACGCGCTCGACGTTGAGGTTGATGGCGTTCTCGCCACCACGCGGCTGGTACTGCCCGAGGATTTCGATGAAACGGCCGTCGCGCGGGCTCTGCGAATCGGCAACGACGATACGGTACATCGGGGTCTTCTTCCGGCCTTCGCGGCGGAGACGGATCTTGACGGCCATGTGAATCTCTCAGGCAGTGGTTTGCGCTGCTGGCGACCTGCGCAGTCGCTCCCGGGCTCCTCGCACGATCCGGCGTTTCCGGTGTGCACCCGGCGCCCCGAATACGGGGCAGCCATGGAACATAGTCGACCGGGTGGGCTGGATTCAACCCGGAAGGGGTGTGCGGCGTGGATCCGGGAAGAAACGCATCACATTTCTGCTCGCGGCCGGACACAGCGCCGAGGTCGCGGCCAACAGCGGACGATGC
>DCZC01000237.1:3952-5739 GCA_002331565.1 Gemmatimonas sp. UBA2094 | reverse complement strand
CTCCGTGGCCCTTCGTCCCGCCCCGATGCTTACGATTTTCCGCCCCCGTGTCCACGCGATTGGCGCCCTCGTTACGAGTTTCACCCTCGCCGCGCCCCTTTGGCCGCTGGCTGCGCAACCCGCTGCGCGTCCGGCGCAGGCCGTGGAAGCGTCGAAGGGGATGGTAGTCTCGGCCAGCGCCATCGCCAGTCAGGTTGGGCGCGATGTCCTGGCGAACGGTGGCAACGCCATCGACGCCGCCATTGCCACCGGCTTCGCCCTCGCCGTGACGTACCCCACCGCCGGCAACATCGGCGGCGGCGGATTCATGGTGATTCGCTTCCCGGACGGTCGCGCCACCACGATCGACTTCCGTGAACGGGCGCCCGGCGCATCGACGCCCTCGATGTTCACGGACAGTGCCGGGACCTACTCGGCGCGCATTCACCACGGCTCGCACAAGGCCGTCGGCGTTCCGGGGACCGTGGCCGGCTTCGATCTCGCCCACCGCAAGTACGGCAGAGTGAGCTGGGCCAAACTGGTGGATCCCGCCGCGCGCATGGCCGACAGTGGCTTTTTCGTACCCACCGGCCTCGCCGCGTCTCTCGGCAACCCCCGTACACAGGAACGACTGTCGGCCTACCCCGCGACGATTGCCGCGTACTACCGCGACGGGAAGCCCTATGCGGCCGGGGAGCGCATGAAGCTCACCGATCTGGGGAACACGCTGGGGCGTATTCGTGACCTCCGGCGCGACGGATTCTACAAGGGCACCACCGCCCATCTCATCGTTGCCGAGATGAAGAAGAACGGTGGCCTCATTTCGGAGCAGGACCTAGCTGGGTACGAAGCGAAAGAACGGGCGGCCGTACGTGGTACCTTCAAAGGATACGAGATCATCACCATGCCCCCGCCGAGCAGCGGCGGCGTGGCCATGCTCGAGATGCTGAATATCCTCGAAGGGGTAGATCTCCGTGCCGTCGGGCACAACACGCCGCTCTATCTGCACTACCTCGCAGAGAGCATGCGTCGTGCCTTCCGCGATCGCGCCATCCACCTCGGCGACCCCGACTTCACGAAGCCGCCGGTGGAGCGGCTCACCAGCAAGCGCTACGCGACCACGCTGCGTGCCGGCATCGACACCGCCAAGGCGTCACCCTCGAGCCCCGCCGATGTGACGCAGGGATACGAGAGCGACGAAACCACGCACTATTCGGTGGTGGACAAGGACGGACTGGCGGTGAGCGTAACGTACACGCTCGAGGCGGGCTACGGTCTCGGGGCCGTGGTGGAAGGCGCCGGGTTTCTGCTGAACAACGAGATGGGCGACTTCAACGGCAAGCCCGGGCTCACCGACAGCACGGGGCTCATCGGCACCGCGCCTAATGTGGCGCAGCCGGGCAAGCGCATGCTGTCGAGCATGACGCCGACCATCGTGGCGAAGGACGGCAAGCTCGTGGCCGTGGTGGGAAGCCCGGGCGGCCGCACCATCATCAACACGGTGATGCAGGTGGTGCTCAACCTCACCGCGTTCGACATGCCGGTACAGCAGGCCGTGAACGCCGCGCGCATGCATCACCAGTGGTTGCCCAACGCCATTACGGTGGAGCGTGACGGAATCGAGGCAGCGACCATCGAGGCGCTCAAGGCGAAGGGACACGTGGTGCGCGTGGGCGCGCAACAGGGAACCGCGCATTCGATCGCCATCGACGCGCGCACCGGGGCGCGGCTGGGTGCCCCCGATCCGCGTGATCGTGATGCGGGAGCGGCGGGGCACAACTGATCAGTAGCGGCACCCAAAACTCGAA
>DCZC01000237.1:0-3748 GCA_002331565.1 Gemmatimonas sp. UBA2094 | reverse complement strand
GGAACTGATCAGTTCCGGGTTTCGAGTTTGGGTCGTGAGTAACGGGTACGTCGCGTGGCGCGAATTACTTCGCCGTGAATTCCGCTACCGCCTTGTAGGTATCCCACGCAATGACGATCTCGCCGCCCTTGCCGGCTGGCTTGACCTGAATTTCCATCTTCTCCACCACCGCGTTCTTGTCGGTTACGGTCATGGGAATGCGCACGAGATCCTGCTTCGCATTGTAGGCCGTGCCCCACTGCTTGGTCTGCTTGTTGACGATGAGTTCCCACTTGCCGTTTTCGGCGAGCAGCGTCCACAGCGTATACGTGCCGGCGGGTACCTGCTTGCCCCCGAAATCGAGCGCCTTGCTCGTGGTGAAGTGGGTGGCTTCGTTGGCACCCGTACGCCACACCATGCCCCACTTCATGTCGCCGAGGCCGTTGAAGATCACGCGGCCGCGCTTCGACGGGCGACCGTAGTTCACCTTGATGTCGGCACCGGCCACGGTGACGGCAAGCGAGTCGCGCGGCGAGGCGGGCGCCTGGCCCTTGCCGCCACCCATCTGCATGCCGCCCATGCTGCCCTGGGCGACGGCTTCGGTGGAGAAGACCGACACGGCGGAGATCACCGCGAGCGCGCAGGCATACGCCTGTGCGCCGCGAACGAGCGAACGGGAGATCGTCATATGGGAAAGATCGGGTCAGGAGGGAAATGCATCGGGCGGCCCCCACACGGAGGCCGCCCGAATTGTATCACCGGCGGGAAGTCAGGAGTTCCGGTCAGACCGGCACCTGCCTTACTGCATGTTCCGCACGGGGCCGATGGCACGATCCAGCTTGGCCTTTGCCGACTCGAGTTCCTTGCGCAGGAAGGTGTACCGCTCGAGCGCGTCCTGACCCACCTTCTGGTCGGCCCGAGCCGTCATGCCCGCGAGGTAGGTGATGTGCGCCTGCAACCCCGGCTTGCCGTAGCGAATGGGCTGGGTGTTGAGCGTTTCACTCACCTCCTTCACCTGCTTGGCCGTGTCGGCCGCGGCGCCGCTCGCATTCTTGTACTTCGACTCGGCGGCGCGCACCCGGGCCAGCAGCGTGTTCACCTCGGCCACCATCTCGCGCATCTTCACGTTGTGCGCGAACTGCGCCTGCAGGTCGGCCTCGGTGGTGCCGTCGGCGGCGAGCCGCGGATCGATGCGCACACGCAGCGGAACGGTCTGCGTGGTGCCCGCGATGGTCACCTTGGCGGTGTACGTACCCGGCGGGGCGGCGAGGCCGTTCTGGTGCTGCATGTTCCACACGAAGCGATTGAGCCCCGCCTTTTTCGTCACGAGGTTCATTGTGGGGCCTTCGGCATACGCCGGCGCGCGACCACCACGCCCCGCCATCATCGACTCGTCCGGATCGTCGTCTTCGCCACCACGACGACGCGGCGGCGCGATGGGTGCCACCCCGCTCTTGAAGCTGTTCACCACCTTGCCGGCGGCGTCGGTGATCTCGATGCGCACCGTGTCCGACGATTCGCCCGGCAGGTAGTAGTCGACGGTGGGGCCCAGTAGCGACTGCGCCACATTGGTCTTGAAACCGTCACGCGGACGGAACACCGTGGCCGCACTCACCGTGGTGGGGCCGAGTTGCTGCAGCGGCGCGATGTTGTCGAGAATCCACGCCGCACGCCCCTGCGTGGCGATCACGAGGTCGCCGCGGTGCACGCGGATGTCGTTGATCGGGATGATGGGCATGTTGAGATTGAACGGCTGCCAGTGCGCCCCGTTGTCGAACGAGATATACAAACCGAACTCGGTGCCGGCGTACAGCAGCCCCTCACGCACTGGGTCCTCGCGCACCACGCGCACCGGGTTGTCGGCCGCAATGCCGTTGGTGCCGTCGGTGAGCAGCTTCCACGACTTGCCGTAATCGTTGGTGAGGTAGATGTACGGCTTGTAGTCGCCCAGCAGATAGCGGTAGGTGGCGAAATACGCCGATCCCTTGCGATGCGGCGACGCGTCGATCCACGCCACGCGACCACCCTCGCCGAGCTCCTTGGGCGTTACGCGCGTCCAGGTCTTGCCATCGTCGCGGGTGACGGAGAACGGTCCGTCGTTGGATCCGGTCCAGATCACGCCCTTCTCGAGCGATGATTCGGTGATGGCGTAGAGCGTACTGTAGAACTCCTCACCCGTCACGTCGCGCGTGATGGGCTGCCCGCTGCCACCCTGACAGCACTTGGGGAAGGCCGTGAGATCGGGGGAGATCTTCTCCCACGTGGCCCCGTTGTTGCGCGAGCGGTGCAAGTACTGAGAACCGTAGTAGATCACCTTCGTGTCGTGCGGCGACGTCGCCATGGGCGTCGTGCGCTGCATGCGGAACATGAGGTCCCCGCCGTCATTCCCGTAAAGGGACTGCGCGCCGATCCAGTAGTTCTTCGTGACGCCCGCCTTCACGTTCATCACGGAGTACTGCCCCTTGCAGTTTCCGTGAATCAGGTTGTCGTCGGCTGGATGCGGAATGATTGGCCCCGTTTCGCACCCCGGCCCCACGCGCACCGCCGCCATGTTGAACACATTGTTCACGCTTGGCACGATGTAGGTGCTGTTGTCCTGCTGGGCCATGTAGAGGTTATACGGGAACTGGTTGTCCAGCCACACACCATAGAACTCGGCCGTTGGCTGAATGTCCTGCGAGCTCCACGTCTTGCCCCCGTCGAACGACACGTTGGCACCGCCGTCGTTCGACTGGATCATGGTGTTCCCGTTGTTCGGGTTGATCCAGATGTCGTGATTGTCCCCGTGCGGCGTGCGGAACGGCGCCACCGTCTTGCCGCCATCGGTGCTCTTGTAGAAGGTCTCCGCGCCGCCGTACACCACGTCGGCGTTGGTGGGGTCGGCCCCGAGCGACGTGTAGTAGAACGGGCGCGTGATGAGTCCCGGCGTGCTGTTCACGAGCTGCCAATTCTCACCGGCATCGTCGCTGCGATACAGGCCGCCACCGGGCAGCGCTTCCACGAGCGCGTAGAGGCGGTTGGGATTCGCCGCCGTCACGGCGATATTGCCCTTGCCGATGAGTTCCCTCGGCAGGCCGGTGGTCTGCAGGCGCTTCCACGTGTCGCCGCCATCAGTGCTCTTGTAGAAGCCGCCTTCGCGTGAGCCGGAGATGATACTCCACGGCTTGCGCTCGATGCGGTTCATCCAGGCGAACACCACGTCCGGGTTGCCCGGCTGCAGCTCCACATCCATGGCACCCGTGCTGTCGCTCACGTACAGCGTCTTTTTCCACGTCTTGCCGCCGTCGGTGGTCTTGAACACACCGCGCTCGGTGTTGGGCTTGAAGATGTCGCCGTAGGCAGCCACCCATGCCACGTCAGGATTGGTGGGATGCACGCGCACCGCGCCGATCTGTCCGGCGTTGTAGAGCCCCTTGAATTCCCAGGTTTTGCCGGCGTCGCTGGAGCGGTACACGCCCCGGCCGGTGGACACGTTGGAGCGCACGCCGTCGGACCCGGTACCGAGCCAGATCACGTTGGGGTCGCTGTTCGCCACCACCACCGAGCCCATGGATCCCACGGGCACCTTGTTGTCGGTAATGGGCTCCCAGCTCTCACCGCCGTTGGTCGTGCGCCAGAGGCCACCGCTGGCGACGCCCATGTAGAACGTCTTCGGCTGGGACGGCACACCGGTCACGGTGGTCACGCGACCACCACGGGAGTGGCCCACGAGGCGGTACTGCATGCCGCGGAACAGCGCCGGATCGACCGACGCCATGTAGGGAGCCTT
>DCZC01000008.1 GCA_002331565.1 Gemmatimonas sp. UBA2094 | reverse complement strand
TTCAACGCGGGCTACGAGGCGTCGGTGGGCAGCATGGGCGGGCTCACGGCGCTGCATCATGCCGTGCGGCAGGGCAATGTGGCGGCCTCGCTCGCGCTCATCGCCGGCGGCGCCGACATCAACGAAGTGTCGGCGACGGACAGTGTCACGCCGCTGCTGCAGGCCACCATCAACGGGCACTTCGATCTGGCGATGGAGCTCGTGCAGCGTGGGGCCGACGTGAAGCTCGCCAGCACGCACGGGCTCACGCCGCTGTATGCCGCGATCAACACCTTCTGGCATCCGCGTTCGCGCTATCCGCAGCCGCAGGCGGTGCAGCTGCAGAAGACGACGCACTACGAGCTCATGAGCGCGCTCATCAAGTCGGGTGCCGACGTGAACGTGCGCATGAAGAAGAACATCTGGTTCTTCGGTTACAGCAACTGCGGTAACGCCAACTGCGGACTCGAGCTGCTCGACGGCACCACGCCGTTCTGGCGCGCGACGTACGCGGTCGATCTCGAGGCGATGAAGCTCCTCAAGAAGGCGGGTGCCATCGACACGATGCCGTCGTACCGTCCACCGCAGCTCGGCCGTCGTCGCCCGCCCACGCAGGGTGAGGGCGGCGGGTTCAAGCCCGACGCGTGGCTCGACAGCGCATCGAAGGCGGCACCGGTGGGCATCGGCACGTTCCCGATCCACGCCGCCGCAGGCGTGGGCTATGGCAACGGCTTCGCCGGCAACGCGCATCGCCATGCCCCCGACGGCTGGATGCCGGTGATGAAGTATCTGGTGGAGGAGCTCCACCACGACGTGAACAAGCGCGATCTCAACGGCTACACGCCGTTGCACCACGCGGCCTCACGCGGGGACAACGAGATGATCCTCTATCTCGTGAGCAAGGGCGCCGACCCGAAGGCCGTGGGGCGCGACTTCCGCACCACGGTGGATCTCGCCAACGGTCCCGTGCAGCGTCTCCGTCCGTTCCCCGAGACGATCAAACTGCTGGAGAGCCTGGGCGCGCGGAACAACCATCGGTGCGTGGGCTGCTGAGGGCGTACTCCAGCGAAAGTTGACAGCCGAAAGCTGAAAGCTCCCCCGGAGATCTCGTGATCTTCCGGGGGAGCTTTCGGTTTTCAGGCTTCAGCCTTCAGTGCCGTCAGCCCCTTCGCTCCCCGGCGAGCAGCAGCTTCAGATGCTCGTCCGCCTGCTGCAGCCCGCCTTCGCCGTTGCCCCAGTCCACGCGCCCGTCGGCATTCGTGTCGGCGCCGTTCGTGAGCTGGTTGCACACCGACACGAGCTGCTGCAGCAGCGACGCGGCGGCCTTCGCCTCGGTAGCATCCTGGATCTGCTTCACCAGCGCCACCGCCTGATCGAGACGCGTGAGCGTCCCGCGTGCGGCGGCGGCGATGTGCGTCGCGTGGATCTTCACGCCGCCCGACGCCGTAGGCTCCTTGGCGGCGAGTTCGATGTGTTGCGCGACCCCGCCACTCGCCTTGCGCAGGCCGAACCCCTTGCCCGGACCGGTCGCCTGCAGCGCCGGATCGAGCGCGTGCAGCACGTGCCCTGCGTGCATCTTCATCGCCGCGAGATCGGTGGGGGTGCGGGTCGCGAGCAGTGCGTGCTGGCTGGCCACGCTTGCCTCGGCGAACGCAATCACCAGCAATCCGCTCTTCTCGGGCGTGTCCACGTAACTGGTGGCCACGTGGCCGATGTGGGTCCCCACGAGCCCAGCCGGGAGCTGTGCTGCCGGCACGAAGCCGGCGGCCGAGGCGGCCACCACGCGGCCGGGAACCGGCGCACCCGTGAGCTTGCCCACGATGCTGTCGAATTGCGCCCGCAGGTCGGCGTTGGTGCTCACGACATAGCGCAGCCGCTGATACTGCTCGTCCGTGAGCCCCTTGTCCTTGATCACCTTGGCGATCGCTTCACGCTTGAGCTTCGCGAGCTCGGCCTGGGCGTCCGGGGTCTTGTTCTTCGCCTGAGCGGCGCGGGCGTCGGCCGAGTCGTGCACGGCACTCAGGGTCACGTGCATCTCGGCCAGCAGACGCACGTCGGTGGCCGACGGGGGCGACGAGGCGCCCCCGGTGCTGGTGGACGACTGCGCGTGCGTCGCGGCGGGAATGGACACGCCGAGGAATGCGACGACGGCGTACGGCAGGAGAGAGGGCGTTCGGATCATGCTGAATGCTCGTGCCAAACGTGCTCCAGCGCAAATGCAGCGTAAGTGCAGCGCAAACGAACGGCGGCGGAATGCGCCCGTTCCGGGACTTCCCCCGATTACGCGCCGGCACCGGATCGCGTTGCCGCGGCCGAATTCGCCCCCGCACTCTGGCGAAGATCGCGTGCGTGGCGCATTGTCGTATGCCCACCCTCGTTCCTCATTCTGGGAGCCCCCGCATGTCCGCGAAGTTTTCGCCTCTGTTCCGCCGCGCCCTCTGCGCCGCAGGTGCACTCTCCCTCGTTGCCACGGCAGCCCATGCGCAGCAGCGCGCGCCGCGCGACCCGCGTACCATGGGTGGCGGCAACTGCGCCGACAACGTGTACAACTGCAAGGACACGCCGAATCCGCTGCCGGCACCCAATACGGTGTGGCTCGAGGAGATGACGTGGATGGACGTACGCGACGCCATCGCGGCCGGCAAGAAGACGGTCATCATCCCCACGGGCGGCATGGAGCCCAACGGGCCCTGGCTCGTGACCGGCAAGCACAACTACGTGCTGCACGCCAACTGTGAGGCCATCGCCCGCAAGCTCGGCAACGCGCTCTGCGCGCCCATCGTGAAGTTCGTGCCCGAAGGCAGCTACGATCCGCCAAGTGGACACATGACCAGCCCCGGCACCATCACCGCGCGCGAGACCACCTTCCGGGCACTGCTCACCGATATTGCCGCCAGTCTCAAGGCGCACGGCTTCGAGAACATCATCTATATCGGCGACAGCGGTGGCAATCAGGCCGGCCAGCGCGCCGTCGCCGACTCGCTCACGGCGCTCTGGAAGGGCGCGCCCGTCATCGCGCACATCCAGGAGTACTACGACTACGCGAGCGTGGCCAAGTACATCGAAGGGCGCGGTGTAAAGCCCACCAAGGCCGACGGTCTGCACGACGATCCCGAAATCACGATGAACATGTTCATCGATGATCCGAAGAGCGTGCGGTACGACGAACGCGTCAAGGCCGGCAAGGCCGACATCAACGGCGTGTCGCTGAAGGACAAGAAGCAGATCACCACGTGGGCGAGGGAGATCGTCGCCTTCCGCGCCCAGGTGGCATTCGATGCCATCAACAAGGCCATCGCCAACAAGGGCACGCTCCCGGCACCGGCGCGAAACGGCAGCCACTGACGCTGGTCACCACGGCAACACTACAGGTCCTGATTATCCTTCTTGGATGATCAGGACCTGTCTCTTGGCGGCCGCCGCCCTGTCCGTTGTCGTCGTCACGTACCCCCTCGCCGCTCAGCCGTCGCTTCGTGCGCAGTGGGCCACTGCGCCCATCACCATCGACGGCCGACTCGATGAGCCCGTGTGGCGCACCGGCGCGCCCGCCACGGCCTTCGTGCAGCGCACGCCGCAGAACGGCAATCCGGCGTCACAGAAGAGCGAAGTGCGCATCGCCTACGACGACTATGCGATGTACGTGGCGGTACGCAATTTCGACACGGCCCCCGATAGCATCGCCCAACAGCTCGGCCGGCGTGACGCCGACGACCTGTATGCCGACTGGTTCTACGTCGGGTTCGACAGTTACGGCGACAAACGCACGGCGTTCACGTTCGGCGTAAATCCGCGTGGCGTACTCACCGATGGCTACGTCACCAACGATAATCTCGAAGACTTCGACATCACGTGGGATGCGGTATGGAACGTGGCGGCGCGTATCGACAGCGCCGGATGGACCGCCGAGTTCCGCATTCCGCTCTCGCAGCTGCGTTACGATGTGGTGAACGGCCGCGGCGCCGTGCGTCCGTGGGGGATCAACTTCACCCGTACCATCGCGCGCCACGGGGAAGATGCGTACTGGGCACCCACGCCGGCCGATGCGCCGGGCTTCGTGTCGCGCTTCGGCACGCTCACCGGGCTCGATTCGCTGCGGCCGCCCTCGCGCACTGAGATCATTCCCTATGTGCGCACCCAACTCGAGAGCCAGCCGTTGAGCGCCCGCAATCGCTTTGTGCCCGGGCAGAAGCTGGCCGGCGCGATGGGCGGCGACGCGCGCGTCAAGCTTCCGCAATCACTCACGCTCACCGCCACGGTGAACCCCGATTTCGGGCAGGTCGAAGCCGATCCGGCGGTGGTGAATCTCACGGCGTTCGAGGTGTTCTTCCCCGAGCGGCGTCCGTTCTTCCTCGAAAACGCCGACGGCTTCGCCTTCGGCCAGACGCGCACGCTCAACGACAACGACCCGCCGCGTTTCTTCTACAGCCGTCGCGTGGGGCGTGCGCCGCAACGCCGACCCACAGGCGACAGTCTGCAGGCCACGCGAATCACCACGCAGACGCCCATCCTCGGCGCCCTCAAGCTGAGTGGTACCACGCCGAGCGGGTGGCAGGTGGGCGTGCTCAACGCCGTGACGGCGCACGAACACGCCGATGTGCAGCTCACCAATGGCCGCCTGCTGCGCGAGCCGGTGGAGCCGCGTGCCAACTATCACGTGTCGCGATTGCGCCGGCTACTGCGCGGCGGCAACACCGGTATCGGTGGCTTTCTCGCCGACACGCGCCGCGATCTGAGCGACACCGTTCTCGCATCACGCCTGCCGAGTGCCGCCACGGTGGCCGGTCTCGACTGGGAGCATGCGTGGCACAACCGCACGTATGCGGTGAGTGGTGTGTTGAGCAGCAGTCAGGTGTCGGGAAGCGAAACCGTCCTGCGCCGTCTCCAGACCGCCAACTATCGCAGCTTCCAGCGCCCCGACGCCGACCATCTCGAATTCGATCCCACACGCACGTCGCTCACGGGACACTTCCTCGCGCTCTCCATCGCCAAGCTCGCCGGTCAGCGCGTGCTCGGCAGCGTGACCTACGAGGAAACGAGCCCAGGCTTCGAATCGAACGATCTCGGGTTCCAGACGCGCTCCGACGTACGCTCCCTCTCCACGGCGTTGCGCTTCCGCAACCCCTTCCAGAACGCATGGTCGCGTGAATGGGGGGCGGCGGTGTACCAGACCGGGTCGCTCAACTTCGCGGGGGACCGTGTGGAGACGCGCACGAGTCTGCTCGCCAATACCACGCTGCTCAATTTCTGGGAGCTCAGCTACCGGCTGTCGTATTCGCCGGAAACCCTGACCGATCGCCTGTTGCGCGGTGGCCCCCTCGCGCGGCGTCCCACCGAAACTCTGCATTCGCTCGAGCTGTCCACCGACGGGCGCAAGGCGGTCATCTTCAATGGGCAAGCGCAGCGCACCACCGATCGCAGCGGGCGCGACGTGCACTCGGTGGAGCTGGGGCTCGACTGGCGACCCCTGCCGCAGGCGCGCATCCGGGTGGGGCCGAGCTATCAGGGCGGCATCACGACCGCGCAGTACGTGCAGACCGTTACGGATGTTCTGGCCACGAGCACCTATGGTCGCCGGTATGTCTTCGCCGATGTGCGTCAGCGCGAGGCACGGCTCGACGTCCGCGTCGATTGGACGTTCTCGCCGTGGCTGTCGCTGCAGCTGTTCCTGCAGCCGTTCGCGTCGGCCGGAGAGTTCTCGCGTTTCAAGGAATTCACCACGCCGCGGGCCTTCGCTTTCGCCGAATATGGCAGGGAGCGGGGTACCGTTGTCCCGACTGCCAACGGGGTGACCATCGATCCTGATGGCGGCGGCCGCGCCGAGCCGTTCCTCGTGCCGCGCCAGGATTTCACCGTGCGAGCGCTGCGCGGCAATGCCGTACTCCGCTGGGAGTATCAGCCGGGGTCGTCGCTGTTCTTCGTGTGGTCGCAGCAGCGTCAGGTGGACGTCGACGCGGCGGACTTCGGGGTGGCCAATCAGGTGGGGCGCACCTTTGCCGATCCGGGGCGCCACGTGTTTCTCATCAAGTTCTCGCGCTGGATCGGCCGGTGACCGACCCCCACGCATGTCACCCGAACACCACGCGGACGAAACCGGTATCATTCGGCATGCGCACCATCGGTGCCGTCTCGGCGTTCGCACTCGTTGCCTGCTCATCCGCGCCCGAGCGGAGCACGCCCATCGCCGACAGCACCGCCCCCGCCATCTCGGCTATTCCCACGCTGCCGAAAGTGGGGCCGGTAGAGACCGACAGCGGCCCGCCGGTGCGACTCGACTCGGCGGAGCAGGGAACGCGACTGGTCATGGATCCCAAGCCAGGCGATCAGATCAATGCGCTGCAGCCGCCGGTGCTGCAAACGACCGACGGCCGACGCCTCGAGTTCCGGGGGTCGGCCGTCACGACAGACAGTGCCTATTTCGTTGGCGATGTGGTGCTGCCCCTCGAAGGTACCGCGCTGCCGCTCGAGGGAACGCTCACCATCAGCTACTGTCGCGCCGGTGAGAAGCTCTGTCGCACGGCGAAGCGGGCGGTGCGCATCGGCGTGTAGCCGGCGCGCACGCACCGCCGCGCATCACGTCATCCGCTACTTCGCGCGGGCGCGTTCGATCGTCGTGGTGGTCGTGGAGCCTTCGGTGGTGCGCTTCGCGAGATACACGATGCCGCCCGGCCCGAAGCCCAGCACCGTACGCCCCTCGGGAATGAGCACGCGCTCGGTCACGTCTCCCTTGCCGTTGATCACGTCGTACACCGAGCCCGCGGGCTGCGGCTTGGTGGGAATGGTGAGTACCCACAGGTTGCCGTCGGCATCGGCCCGAGTGCTCGTGGCGAAGAACGGTGGCTGGTAGTCGGGCAGCTGACTCGGCGACACCACATTGATTTTCGGTGCGCTCACCTGCGGCGCGCGTGTGGGGCCGCCGGCGCCCGGCGGGCCACCTTCGGCGCGGATCATCACCTGCATGCGCGGGGCACCCGCGGCGGCGCCACCCCCCATCATGTTGCCGAACGCCGTCGCCATGGCGGCGCCTTGGCCTGGGTTCGCGGCCGCCTGCTTGTCGAGCAGCGCCTTCACGGAGTCGGCCAGCCGCACCTTGTCGTCGTCGGTGAGCCGCTTCCAGTCGAACGCGATCTTGGGGCCCGAACGCTTGGCGCCGTTCGCCTCCACCCAGTCCACGTGATAGTCGCGGCCACGCACGAAGGCGACGTCGCCGTTCGGCGTCACCGCCCACTCGTCCACGACGGGAAGCGGATTCACTTCGATGGTCACGCTCATCTTGCCGTCGTCACTGCGCGAGATGTTCGGCAGCGACGTGGGAATCTTCACGTACCCCACCGTGTCCACCACGCGCGTCTGCAAGTTCACGCGCGTGATGGGCATGGTATCGGGCATCGCCCCCATCTGCGGCACGCCATTCACCACGGTCATGCGGATATTCGGCATGCCACGATACACGAGGTGCCCGTTGCTGTAGAACGCGCCGGCGCCGATGCCGCCCGCCGCCAGCATCATCGCGTCCTGCGCGCGCGGCACACTCATCACGCGCGCCACTTCTCCGTTGCTGTCGATCACCAGCATGCTGAGCGACTGCGCATCCACGAACAGGGTGGAGTCGCCGCGGAAGGCGATGAGACTGGCCACCCCGCCGCCGTACGCATTCGGATTGCCCGGGGTCGTGTCGGCCACGACCTTGATCACCGTGAAGGTGCTGTCCATGAGCAGCACGCGCCGGCCCGTCATGTCGTTCACCAGCAGCTTGCCGCCGGGAAGCGCGCGGATGTTGTTCACCACGCCCAGTGGCTCGGCCGAGGTGGACGCCACGGCGCCCAGTGGGCGGATGGCGGGGCGCGAGCCGCCGGTGCTCGGTTGGGCGTGCAGGGCACCGGCGGTCGTCAGCGACAGCGCGCTGATGGCGAGTATGCGTTTCATGGGTGAGTTGGTTCAGGGAGCAGGAGGAAGGTCTTCAGGGAGCAGGTGGAAGCGGGGAGGGTGACGGGACAAGGTGGGTGCCTACCGCCTTCGTCCTGACAGCCTTCCCCCTGCTTCCTCGTTGTCGTTGCCATTACTGCCGCATGATGATGGTCTGGGTGCCGCCGCCCATCCCGCCCGCCATCATCATGCCGCCGCCCATCATCATGGTACCACCGCCACCACCGGCGGTGCCGGAGCGGATGGTCTTGAGATACCGGTCGTCGAGGGCGAGGGCGATGAACTGCGGGAGACGGCGACGCTGCGGTTCGGTGAGCAGCTTCTTCACCTGCGGCGCGTAGCCGCGGAGGATATCGATGCTCGCTTCACGGGCCCGCACGTACTGGAAGTAGATGCGGTCCTTGTCGTACCCGTCGGGCAACGCGGCGAATTGCGTGGCGATGGGGGCCCAGATGGAATCGAGGCGCACCAGGTAGCGACGGTTCATCGTGGCCATCGCATCGGCCTGGTCGGCGCTCAGCTTGAGCGTATCCTGGTCGCGCAGGATGGTGGCCAGCGGATTGGGTACCCCGCCGTTTCCGAACTGTGCCTTGATGGTGGCCGCGTTGGCCTTGATGCCCTCGGTGCGACGGCCACGATCGAGCGCTTGCGTGAGCACCTGCCGCTCGCGCGTCACGCCGATGTCGTAGCGCATCTGCGCGGTGATCGTGACCGGGGCGCGGAACTGCTGGAACTGCGGGTTGGTGGCGGCGAAGCGCTGATTCACCTCGTACTTGTAGCGGCGCGTCGCCGCATCGAAGCCGCGCACGTACAGCAGCGACTGATCGAGGAACGGCTGCTGGCCCCAGCCGCGCAGGTTGTTCTCGCCGTGCAGCAGCAGATCGGCGGCGCCGATGGGATTGCTCACGTTGAGCGAGAGGTTCATGCGCTGCGGCAACCGCAGCTTGAGCGGATTGAATCCGATCGAGAGATTCGCGCTCGTCACCCACGGCCCCTGACAGCTGTTGCGCGCGGCGATGGTACCCACCTGCCGCGCCAGGCACTCGCGTGCCACGCGCGACCCGTTCCGCAGCAGCGCCTCCATGCCGCTCGCCACGAGCGGATCGTTCGCGCGCGATGGGTCGAAGACGAACGCCCGATCGTTGGCAAAGCCGTCACCATTCACGTCGCCGCCAATGGTGGGGGTGAGCGGCGTGCCCGAACGGAACTGGCCGAACCACCCGATGCGCACCACGTCGAACGCATTCCAGTTGAGCGTATATGTGATCTGGTGACGCGAATCGAACCCGGAGCGTGACCAGTCTACCGAGAACGGGTTGCCGGCCGTGCTCTGGAAGCCGCGGAACTGTTCACGCACGTTGCCGTAGGTGTAGCTCGCGCTCCAGCTGAAGTTGGTGCTGAAGTTGGTCGGCGAGAGTCGCACGCTGAGCTGGCCGCTGCGCGAACGCAGATCACTGAGCTGCTCGGTGACGCGCTGGTACTGTGACACCACGCGTCCGTCACCCGCGGCGATGCCACCGGTGAGCGGCACGATGCTGCCGACGTTCACGAACACCGGGCGCCCACCTTCGTTCTCGAGAGCGAAACGCGGCACGCCGGCGAAATTGCGGTCCACGAAGCTCTGCTGCTGCGTATTCAGCGAGTACGTGGCGTCGAAGCTCGCATTGAAACGGTTCCACAACACGGGCCCGCTCCAGCTGAGATTCGACCGCACGCTGCGCGGTGGTGCGAATCCGTTGGCGAAGGTGGTCACGTTGGGTGCGCCGAAGGCGAACACCGAGCCCGTGCTGCCGTCGGCGCAGCGGCTGGGGATGCTCGCGAACGACGTGAACGCGTTCCAGTCGGCCGTGGGAACCGCTGCCCCAACGCACGCCAACTGCTGAATGGCGCTGGGCAGGCCGGTGTTGTCGATGGCGTTGCCGATGAGCGTGGCCTGCGGCTGATTCTGGAACACTCCCACGCCGCCGCGCACCACGGCGCGCGGGCCACGGAACGCCCCCTCGAACGCGCCGATCTGCGGGCCCGTGCCGTACTGCCAGGAGAAGCCGATGCGCGGGCTCACGAACACGCCGTCGGGCACGCGGTCGTTGCGTACGCCCAGTCGCTGCTCGAGTTCCGGGTTGCGTGCCGGCGTGTCCAGAAACTGGTTCGCGTCCACGCGTATGCCGTACTGGATCTGCAGCGTCTGTGACTTGCGATACGAGTCTCCCAGCGACAGCGCGCCAATCACCACGTTGCTGGTCCGTTCGCGGGGCGACAGGGTGCGCGTGAAGCTCACCGGCACGCCGGCCTGGAGGTCGGCGAGCGAGTTGTAGGTGTAGGTGCCCAGACGATTGATGGTCTGGTCCTGCGCCGAGCCGTCACGGCGCAACTCGGTGCCCAACTTGAGGCGGTGCTTGTTGTTGCCGCTGAACCACGACAACGTGTTCATCGCCATCAGGCTCGTGCTCTGCTGCGTGGTATTGAGGAACTGATTGCCGCCAAAGCTGAGCGACTGTACGCCGCTCGTGCCATCGGCGAAGGTGCTGTTCACGCGCACGCGGCCAGCAGGCAACGCGAGGTAGGGCGTCCCTTCGTTGTTCGAACCGTTCGCGCCGAGGCTGGTTTCGCTCAGCACGCCGATGCCGCGCAGCGTGAAGTAGCCACTGTGCCGTCCCTGCATCCCGCCGGTCCAGCCCGTGCGTTCGGCGCCGGTATTGGGGAGTGACGTCGTGAGCGCCGCGAACGCCGGGTTCTGCCGGTTCCAGTTGGCGTTCACCGTGAGGTTGTACGCCGCCCCGCTCGCGCTCGACGGCGGGGCGAAGTCGATGGCGCCCAGCAGCGAACCCTGGTCGGTGAGCCGGCTGCCGGGAATACCGCTGCTGGTGATGGGCACCCGGTTGGTGCCGAGGATGCCGAGCAGCCGCGTCACGGAATCCGCCGCCACGCCGCTCGCCTGCAGTCCCGACGGTGACGTGTTGAGCAACGATTGCAGATCGCTGCTGCGCCGCCCGAGCTGGTACGACACGCTGTAGAACGCCTTGTCGAAGACGAGCGGTCCGCTCACGCTGCCGCCCAGCGACCCGTTGGTGAACTCCTGGCCGGTGGCGCGCGCGGCGGCGTCGGTCCATTGCAGCTGCGGCGCGTCGCCCACGAAGCTGAGTCCACGCTGGCTGAAGTTGGTGCCCGAGCGCGTGCGCAGCTGGAACTGCCCGCCGCTGAAGCCACCGCGCGAGACATCGTACGGCGACGTGATGAGTGAGCTGAGCACCCCGGCGTCGCGCGGCAGCCCGGCGCCCCCGAACATCATGCCGTTGAGCGTCGTGTTGTTCTGATCGGCGCCGAGGCCGAGCACGGAGAAGCCATTGGCCCCGCCGTCCTGCCCGGGCACCAGCTGCACACCGGGGAGCGTGGCGGCGAGCGCCGCGAGGTCGGTCATCTGGTCGGGCGGGAGCGCGCTCAGGTTGCTGATGGTGCGCTCGGTACCACCCACGTCCTGGCTCACTTCCCCCCGCGATACCCGCTGACGCTCGGCGGTGACCTTCATGGCGTCGAGCACCGTGCCCACCTTACTGAGCTTGGCGTCGGCGAGCAGCACGTCCTCGTCGGCGGCGCGCTTCACCTCGAAGCGTTTCTGCGCGTAACCCACGGCGGCGATGGTGACCATGTAGTCACCGTCGCCGTTCGGGAACGTGACGGTGAAGCGGCCCGCGCGGTCGGTGCGGGCGGTGCGATTCACGTTGCCCGAGAGCGAGGTGATCACCACCTGCACATTCTCGAGCGGTTCATTGGTTTCGCCGGTGATGCGGCCGCGGATCACGTCTACCTGCTGCGCGCGCGCCGGCGGGGCGGCGAGGGTGAGCAGGGACAGCAGCAGCGCGAGAAACGGGAAGCGGCGGAGCACGTCGGTGGAGTCGAGGGAGTGGAGAGCCTGCCGTAGCTACGGATGGGGGCGGGCTTCCGTTTCGACACGGCGCAGGACGGGGGGGTTGCCGGGCGGCGCGTCCTAGAACTCCCCGAGGAAGCCGATTTCCGGTCGCAGTTCGTAGCCGAACCGTTCCCGTACGGCCGCCTGCGCATGCGCGATGAGCGCCCGTACGTCGGCGGCGGTCGCGCTTCCCAGGTTCACCATGATGTTCGCGTGGATGTGCGAGATCTGCGCGTCGCCCACGCGGAAGCCCTTGAGGCCGCACTGGTCGATGAGCCGCCCCGCACCCACCCCGTCGATCTTCTGGAAGATCGAGCCGGCGCTGGGGTGAATGCCCAGCCACGGGTGCCGCGAGCCACGCCAACTGAGATTCTCCTGCAGGATCTGGTGCAGGCGGAACGGGTCGCCCCTGGTGAGCCGGAAGCGCGCGCTCAGCACCACATCCCGGCGGTGGTGGAACACCGTGTCGTCGTAGCCGAACTGGATGTAGCTCGCGTCCACCACCTTGCGCTCCCCTTCCTGCGACAGGATTTCGCAGTCGGCGAAGGCTTCGCTGATGAACATCGTGCGCTCGCGCTCGGGCGCGGGCGACAGGAAGTGGAGGTTCTGCCAGAGCGCGCCGCCCACCGTGCTGGGGATGCCGATGTAGTGCTCGAGCCCCGACCACCCCGCGCGCACGGTATCGAGCACGAGCTCCTGGATCACGGCGCCGCTTTCGCTCCAGAGCACGCCGTCGCGGCTCACCGTGTGCGCCACCGCGCGGTTACGGATCACCAGACCGCGCACGCCCTTGTCGCCAATGAGCACGTTGGCGCCCAGCCCCAGCACGAACCACGGCAGGTCCGCCGCCCGCGCGGAGGTGATGGCCGCTGCGAGATCGTCGGCGCTGTTGGCCTCGTACAGCCAGTCGGCGGGGCCGCCGATCTGGAAGGTGGTGTACGGGGCGAGGGGCGCGTTCGCGGTGAGGCGCGAGGCGTCGAGGGCGGACAGGGCGACGGGTACGGGCATCCCCAAAGATCCGCTCAACAGGGGCATCAACGGAAGGGGACCGCGTCTGCGCCCGTGTTCCCCAACGCTGTCGGATCAGGTTAACGTCCCCGGGGTACCCCGCCGACCGGCCGCGACGGGCCGGCTGCTGGTGACACGGACGCCATCTCCCACCGTTCCTTCATGCGCGCATTCTGTTCGCGTTGCACCCGTCGCTGGCGCCTGGTGGCGCTTGCGGTGGCCATCGGCACCACGACGGCCGCACTTGCACCGTCCACCCTGCCGGCCCAATCCCGCGTCGAGCTCGAGAAAGTGCTGCGCCGCAAAGTGCTCTCCAACGGCATGGAAGTGATCGTCGTGGAGAACCACGGCGTGCCCATCGCGACGCTCGAAATCGATGTGCGCAACGGGGCGTTTACGCAGACGCCGGAATACGCCGGGCTCGCGCACATGTACGAGCACATGTTCTTCAAGGCGAACAAGGATCTTCCCGACGCGCAGGCCTTCAACGACCGCGCGGGCGAGCTGGGCGCCGTGTTCAACGGCACCACGCAGGAAGAACGGGTGAACTACTATCTCACGCTGCCGGCCGACTCGGTGGCGGGCGGACTCCGGTTCCTCGCCAGTGCCCTCACCAATCCGCTCTTCCGCGACGACGAACTGGCGCGCGAGAAGGAAGTGGTGCTCGGCGAGTACGATCGCAACGAGGCGCAGCCGGGATTCCGCTGGCAGCAGCGCGCCAACGAACTGCTCTACCCCGGTCAGGGGAGCCGCAAGAACACGATCGGGGATCGCGCCGTGCTCAAGAACGTTACGGCAGCGCAGATGCGCACGATTCAGCGCAAGTACTACGTGCCGAACAACTGCGCCCTCATCGTGACCGGCGACGTCGATCCGCAAGCGATCTTCGCGCTCGCCGAGCAGACGTTCGGCCGCTGGCCCCGCGGCGCCGACCCGTTCGTGGCCGACCCCATTCCGCCCATCCCGCCGCTCGACGGCAACAAGGCGTCGATCAGTGAGGAGCCCATCAACGCCGTTGCCGTGCTGCTGCAGTGGCAGGGGCCGAGTGTGGGGAAGGATCCCGGCGCGACGTTCGCGGCCGACGTGTTCAGCGATGTGCTCAACACGCCGGGCAGCACCTTCCAGAGGAATCTCGTGGATTCGGGGCTCTGGCTTGGCGTGGTGGTGAACTACTACACGCTCAACCAGGTGGGCCCCATTTCCATCAGCGGGCAGACCACCCCCGACAAGTTCCGTGCGGCCATGGCGGCGCTCGAGCGCGAGATCGCGCGCTTCACCGACCCCACGTACGTCTCGGTGCGTGAACTCGAAGCCGTGAAGGCGCAGCGCACGGTATCGAGCGCCTTCGGGATCGAGAAGGCCAGCGAAATCGCGCACACCATCGGGTTCTGGTGGAGCGTTTCCAGTCTCGACTACTTCATGAGCTACACCGACCGCATGGCGCAGCAGCGCATCACCGATCTCATGCGATATACGGGCACGTACATCGTGGGCAAACCGCGTGTGACGAATGTGCTGCTGTCGGGTGAGGCGAGGCGCGCGATCGGACTCACTGAGGCGGAATTGCTGAAGCCGTTTGCGAAGTCGGGGGTGAAGCCGTGAACGCCTCAACTACGCGAACGGCTCGGCGCTGGCGCCTGGTCGGGGTCGGGGTCGGGGGTCGGTGTATTCCGCTCCTGCTGGCGGTGAGCACGGTGCTGGAGGCGCAGGCCACGCGCGCGCCGGCGCGGCCGCCGGTGGCGCGACCCAC
>DCZC01000218.1:11674-11851 GCA_002331565.1 Gemmatimonas sp. UBA2094 | reverse complement strand
AAGGGGTTCCTCCTCCTCGAGGACGGAACCCTTTTTCTCGGGCGTCTCGTCGGAGAACCCGGCCCCACGGTGGCCGAAGTCGTGTTCACGACCAACATGACGGGCTACCAGGAAACGTTCTCCGATCCGTCGTTCCGCGGGCAGATCGTCGTGATGACCGCCCCGCAGATCGGCAAC
>DCZC01000218.1:0-11521 GCA_002331565.1 Gemmatimonas sp. UBA2094 | reverse complement strand
GATGACCGCCCCGCAGATCGGCAACTACGGCGTCAACACCGAAGATCCCGAATCGGCGCATCCGCAGGTGGCCGGCGTGGTGTGCCGAGAGCTGTCACCCACGTATTCCAACTGGCGCGCGACGGGCAGCCTTCCCGAGTGGTTGGCCACCGGCCGTGTGCCCGTGCTCACCGAAGTGGACACCCGTCGCCTCACCAAGCACCTCCGGAACGTCGGAGTGATGCGCGGCGTGATCGGGGTCGGCGACGCGCCCACCAAGAGCGCCCTCGCCGCCCTCGAGTCGTGCCCCAGCATGGCCGGCCTCGACCTCGCGTCCGTGGTATCCACCCGTGAGCCGTACGAGTGGGGGAAGGACGACGCGCCCTATCACATCGTCGCCTACGACTACGGCATCAAGCGCAACATTCTGCGCCTGTTCGATGCCCATGGCATCCGGGTCACCGTGGTGCCGTCGGACATGCCGGCCGCCGACGTCCTCGCCATGGATCCCGACGGGGTCTTTCTGTCGAACGGCCCGGGCGACCCCGAGGCGGTCACGTATGCCCCCTCGACCATCAGGCAGATCGCGGAACAGCGGGTCCCCATGTTCGGGATCTGTCTCGGCCATCAGTTGCTCGGCATTACCTTCGGCGGCCGTACCGCCAAAATGCCCTTCGGCCACCGCGGCGGAAACCAGCCTGTGAAAGATCTGGAAACGGGGCAGGTGCTCATCACTTCGCAGAACCACGGGTTCGCCGTGGTGGGCTCCCCGGAGGGCGTGGAAGGGGCACCCGATCTGGCCGTGACGCACATCAATCTCAACGACGGCACGGTCGAAGGGCTGAAGCACCGGACCCTCCCGGTCTTCGCGGTCCAGTACCATCCGGAGGCCGCTCCGGGGCCGCATGATGCCGTCCCGCTGTTCGATCAGTTTCTCACGGCCCTGCGAAATCGTCGTGGGTGAGATGGCCCAAACGCTTGACTGATAAGCACTAAGGCCATACGTTCGCAACGCAATGCTTCGCGGGCACCGAGCCGTGGCTTGGTGCTCGTAGCGTTTCTGCTCCGAATTTCTCCCCCGCAAGATGACCAAAGCCGATCTGGTCGAGAACGTCACGGCTCGCATCGCCCGCACCGCCGGTCCGACCATCTCCAAGAAGGACTGTGCGCGCGTCGTGGATGCGTTCCTCGATGCCATCAAGGAAGCCCTTCAGGAGCAGAAGAACATCGAAGTGCGTGGGTTCGGCACCTTCAAGATCCGGCAGCGCAAGACCCGCATGGCGCGCAATCCGCGCACGGGCTCGCCCGTCGAGGTGTCCGCCCGCCCGGTGCCGGTGTTCAAGCCCAGCAAGGAACTGCGCGCCATGGTGGCCGGAATTGAAGAGCACCTGCTCGACGACGACGACTCCGACGATTGAACCGGGGGCCTTGGGCCGCTGCTTCGTTGCCTCACGCACCCTCGGCCACCCGGTCGGGGGTTTTGCGTTCCGGCCCGGCCCCGAGCGGTCCGCGCGAACCCATCTCGCATGTCGTGTGCTATCTTGCTCCGGTCATGACCGTTCCCGTTCTGCTCTTTGCCTCCTATGCCGAGGCGTTCGGTACCCGTCGCCTCGACGTGCCCGTCACGGTCCCGTGCGCGGTGGCCGACCTCGTGTCGGCGCTGCGGGCGCTTCCCGGCGGTGACACGCTCCCGACGAACCCCCTGGTAGCCGTGAATCAGGCCTTCGCGACGCACGGGCAGGTCGTGCAGATCCATGACGAAGTCGCACTCATTCCGCCGGTCGCCGGGGGCTGAGTCGTGTCGTCTCTCATGAACAGCGGCCTGCTCCATGCGGCCATCGTCACCGCGCCCATCGACGTGAGCCGGCTCATTGCCACCGCACAGGCGGCCGGCGTTGGCGCCCTCTCGGTGTTCCTTGGCACCGTACGCGACCTCAATGACGGGCGTCCGGTGAGCGGCATGGATTACGAGGCCTACGAAAGCATGGCGGCCAGCGAGTTGGCCGCGGTCGCCCGCGAGGTGTGCGACCGCACCCCCGGGCTTCGCGTGGCGATCGAGCATCGCATCGGCACCCTGGCGATCAGTGATGTGAGCGTGGCGATTGTCGCCGCGCACGCCCACCGTGGCCCGGCCCTCGAGAGCGCCCGGGCCATCATCGAGTCGCTCAAGCAGCGTGTCCCCATCTGGAAGCGGGAGCACTACGTGGACGGGGAGCGCGCCTGGATCGACCCCACGGGCAGTGGAGCCTCGCAGCCGGCCGAGGGGGCAACCTGATGCTCGACCAATTCGGTCGCCGCATCGAGTACCTGCGCATCTCCATCACCGACCGCTGCAATTTCCGCTGCCAGTATTGCATGCCGGTGGAGGGACTACCGTGGCTCCCCAAGCAGGACATTCTGCGCTACGAGGAGATCACGGAGATCGTGCGTCAGCTGGCGCCCTTGGGGCTCAAGCGGCTACGACTCACGGGTGGGGAGCCCACCATCCGCCCCGAGCTCGCGTCGCTTGTGCGCCAGCTCAAGGCGATCGAGGGGATCGAGGACATCGCGCTGTCCACCAACGGTGTGAAGCTCCCGCAGATGTCCGCCGAACTGGCGGCTGCCGGGCTCGATCGCGTGAACATCAGCGCCGACTCGCTCCGCCCCGACCGCGTGGCGCAGATTGCCCGCCGCGACCTCGGCTTCGATCTCGTCACCGCGGCGCAGGCGGCGCAGGATGCGGGAATCGGCCCCATCAAGATCAACGTGGTCGTGATGCGGGGGATCAACGACGACGAAGTCGCCGACTTCGCGCAACTCACCCGCGAACATCCCTGGCATGTCCGCTTCATCGAGCTCATGCCGGTCGGCGAGTTGCGTGAGCTCACGTGGGAGCACGTGGTGCCGAGCGCCGAGGTGTTCGCCCGCGTGCAGGCGCTGGGGGAGCTCCAGCCCGACGGTGGACCGGCGCGCGGCAACGGCCCGGCCGTCTATCATCGCTTCACCGGGGCCCCCGGGACGATCGGCCTGATCACCCCCATGACGCATACGTACTGCTCCACCTGCAACCGGGTGCGCCTCACGGCGGACGGCCGTCTGCGTACCTGCCTGTTCGGCGACCACGAGGTACCACTCCGTGATGCGCTGCGGCGTGGGGAGCGGTTGGAGCCCCTGTTCGTGAAGGCGCTCGCGGAAAAGCCCAAGGAGCACGAGCTGCTGCAGATGCGCGTGGGCGGGCTCCGCGCGCTCAGTGAAGTAGGTGGCTGACGTCATATCGCCGGTCGGACCGATCCGTCCGCATTGCTCGCGTGTGTGCACCACTCTAAGTTGCGCCAACGACACTCCCTGATCGTCGCGCGGCACTAACCGGCTAGCAGGCTTTTTGCCGGCGCACGGCGTTCTCCCTACTCCAACGCAGCAGTATTCCGCTTCGATAGCCGATCGGAGATCCGGCACAACATGGTCAACAAGATCACGGTCGTAGGCGCAGGCAACGTGGGCGCCACGACGGCACAGCGCATCGCCGAGAAGTCGCTCGGGCGCACGGTGGTGATGGTGGACGTGGTCGAGGGCATTCCTCAGGGCAAGGGACTCGACCAGTGGGAATCGGCCCCGGTGGAGGGCTTCGATACCCGCGTCATCGGCACCAACGGGTATGACGAGACGGCGGGCTCTGACATCGTCGTCATCACGGCCGGCATCGCCCGCAAGCCGGGCATGACGCGCGACGACCTGCTCAACACCAACGCCGGCATCGTCAAGTCGGTGGCGGAGCAGATCAAGGCGACGTCGCCCGATGCGATCGTCATTGTCGTGTCCAACCCGCTCGACGTGATGTGCTACGTGGCCAAGCAGGTCACGGGCTTCCCGCGCGAGCGGGTGATCGGCATGGCGGGCGTCCTCGACACTGCGCGCTATCGCTCGTTCATCGCGGAAGCGCTTGACGTTTCGGTCCGCGACATTCAGGCCATGGTGCTCGGCGGCCACGGCGATACCATGGTGCCGCTCGTCTCCTACACCACGATCAGCGGCATCCCCATCCGGCAGCTCATGGGCGAAGCGCAGCTGGCCGGCATCGTGCAGCGCGCGCGAGACGGCGGCGCCGAAATCGTGAAGTATCTGAAGACGGGCTCGGCGTATTACGCGCCGTCGTCGGGCGCGGTGGAGATGGTCGAGGCCATCGTGCACGACCGCAAGCGTATTCTCCCGTGCGCGGCGTGGCTGGAGGGCGAGTACGGAATGTCGGGGCTGTTCCTCGGCGTGCCGTGCAAGTTGGGCAAGAACGGCCTCGAGCAGGTGCTCGAGATCGAGCTTACCGCCGACGAGCGCGCGGCGCTCGAGAAGTCGGCGCAGGCCGTACGTGAACCCATGTCCGTGCTCTCCCTCTGATCCGGCGAAACCGGCGCCTCTTCTCGGTCGTCCGGTTTCTTCTTCCACCCCTGCATATGTACGCTCTCTCGCGATTCTGGCAGAGCACGATCGGCAAGAAGATCGTCATGGCGGTGACGGGGATCATCGGGATCCTGTTCGTCATCGGCCACATGGCCGGCAACCTCCAGATGTTCTATCCGGATGCGCCGGCGGCCATGCAGCACTACGCGCAGTTGCTCCGCACGAGCATGCCGTTGCTGTGGGCGATCCGCCTCGGCCTGCTTACGGCGGTCGCGTTGCACGCGCTCGCCGCCTATCAGCTCACCATGATGTCCCGCGCCGCGCGCCCCGAGGGCTACGCGCAGCGCCGGCCGCAGGTCACCACGTTCGCGGCGCGCACGATCCGTTGGGGCGGCGTGCTGCTGCTGGCGTTCATCGTGTTTCACCTGCTGCACCTGACCATTGGCGCGGTGCACCCGCAGTTCACGCACCTCGATCCGTACAACAACGTACGCCTCGGTCTGGCCAACCCGGTTGTTGCGGTGTTCTACATCGTCGCGATGCTCGCGTTGGGGCTGCACCTCTATCACGGCAGTTGGGCGGTCGTGCGCACGCTGGGCGTGGCGCGCCCCTCTACGCAGCCGCTCAAGCGCAAGCTTGCCCTCGTGCTCGCCATCGTCGTCGCGGCCGGCTTCATCGCCGTGCCGGTGGCGGCACTCGCGGGCCTGTTCCCCGACGCGCCGGCGCAGACGGAAGGCGCTGCGGCGTCCACCACGGCCGCGGCGGAGACTCACTGAGATGCTCGACCTGAAATCCAAGATTCCGAGCGGTCCCCTCGAGCAGAAGTGGGACAAGCACCGCTTCGAGATGAAGCTGGTGAACCCCGCCAACAAGCGGAAGCATCATGTCATCGTCGTTGGCGCCGGCTTGGCAGGCGCATCCGCGGCGGCCACGATGGCGGAGCTCGGCTACAACGTGTCCTGCTTCGTGTATCACGACTCGCCGCGTCGTGCCCACTCCATCGCCGCGCAGGGCGGCATCAATGCCGCCAAGAACTACCAGAACGACGGCGATTCGGTGAAGCGCCTGTTCTACGACACCATCAAGGGCGGCGACTTCCGCGCCCGTGAGGCGAACGTGTATCGCCTCGCCCAGGTGTCGGTGAACATCATCGATCAGTGCGTCGCCCAAGGCGTACCGTTGGCCCGTGAATACGGCGGACTGCTCGCCAACCGCTCGTTCGGCGGGGCGCAGGTGTCGCGCACATTCTACGCGCGTGGCCAGACGGGCCAGCAGCTGCTGCTCGGGGCCTATCAGGCGCTCGAGCGCCAGGTGGGACTCAAGAAGGTGCAGATGCACACGTTCGAGGAGATGCTCGAACTGGTGATGGTGAACGGGCACGCGCGCGGCATCGTGACGCGCAACCTGCTCACCGGCAAGATCACGTCGCACGCGGCCGACGCGGTGGTGCTCGCCACCGGCGGCTACGGCAACGTGTTCTTCCTCAGCACCAACGCCAAGTACTCCAACGTCACGGCAACGTGGCGTGCGCACAAGAAGGGCGCGGCCTTCGCCAACCCCTGTTACACGCAGATCCACCCGACGTGCATTCCGGTGCACGGCGAGCACCAGTCGAAGCTCACGCTCATGTCGGAGTCGCTGCGCAACGACGGTCGCGTGTGGGTGCCGAAGCATCGCGGTGACAACCGGCCGCCGTCGCAGATTCCCGAATCGGAGCGCGACTACTACCTCGAGCGCAAGTATCCGAGTTTCGGCAATCTCGCGCCGCGTGACATCGCGTCGCGCGCCGCGAAGGAAGCGTGCGACGACGGGCGCGGCGTGGGCCCCGGTGGCCTCGGCGTGTATCTCGATTTCGCCGACAGCATCAAGCGCCTCGGGCAGAACACCATCGCCGAACGGTACGGCAACCTGTTCGACATGTATCAGCGCATCACGGACGAAAATCCGTACGCGCAGCCGATGCGCATCTACCCGGCCGTGCATTACACCATGGGCGGTCTGTGGGTGGACTACAACCTCATGAGCAACCTCCCCGGGTTGCACGTGGCCGGCGAAGCCAACTTCTCCGATCACGGTGCCAACCGCCTCGGGGCCTCGGCGCTCATGCAGGGGCTCTCCGACGGATACTTCGTGCTTCCGTACACTATCGGTGATTACCTCGCTGGCACGAAGCTCGAGTCGGTGGACAACAGCCATCCCGAGTTCCGCGCGGCGGAGCAGGCGGTGCGCGACCGTCAGGCCAAGTTCCTCGCCATCAACGGCAAGCGCACCGTCGATTCCTTCCACAAGGAACTCGGCAAGATCATGTGGGACTACTGCGGCATGGCGCGTGATCGCGAGGGGCTCACCAAGGCCATCGGAATCATCCAGAACCTGAAGCAGGAGTTCTGGCAGAACGTCAACGTGCCGGGGAGCGGTGACTCGCTCAACCAGTCGCTCGAGAAGGCCGGCCGCGTGGCGGATTTCATCGAACTCGGTGAACTCATGTGTCGCGATGCGCTCAACCGCGAAGAGTCGTGCGGTGGGCACTTCCGCACCGAGTATCAGGAAGAAGGCGAAGCCAAGCGCAACGACGACGACTTCGCGTACGTGGCGGCGTGGGAATATGCCGGTGAAGGCAAGGACCCCATCCTCAACAAGGAACCGCTGGAGTACGAGAACGTGAAGCTTTCCACGCGGAGCTACAAGTAATGAAGATCACGCTCAACGTGTGGCGCCAGCCGGCGTCACAGGCGCCCGGGAAGCTCGAGACGTACGATCTCGACGGCGTGAGCGCCGACATGTCGTTCCTCGAGATGTTCGACATGCTCAACGAGAAACTGACGCTCGAGGGCAGGGAACCGGTCGCGTTCGCGCACGACTGCCGCGAGGGGATCTGCGGGTCGTGCGCCATGATGATCAACGGGCAGGCGCACGGTCCGTGGAAGGGTACGGCCACATGCCAGTTACACATGCGCGCGTTCAAGGACGGCGACATCATCACGGTGGAGCCGTGGCGTGCCTCGCCGTTCCCGATCGTGAAGGACCTCGTGGTGAACCGCGGCGCGTTCGACCGCATCATTCAGGCGGGCGGTTACGTGTCGGTGAACACCGGCGGTGCGCGGGACGCCAATTCGATTCTCATCGGCAAGGATGTGGTGGAAGAGTCGATGGACGCCGCAGCATGCATTGGCTGCGGTGCATGTGTGGCGGCATGCCCCAATGCGTCCGCCTCGCTTTTCACCGGCGCCAAAATCACCCACCTGGGCCTGCTACCGCAGGGGCAGCCGGAGCGCGACAAGCGCGCGCTGGCGATGGTGGAACAGATGGACCTCGAGGGCTTCGGCCACTGCACACTCGCCGGTGAGTGCCAGGAAGCCTGTCCGAAGGAAATCAGCATCGACGTCATCAAGCGCATGAACCGCGATTATCTCTCGGCGAGCGCGAAGCGTCAGGAGCCGCGGGCCGTTGCCGGTTCAGGCTGACCTGCACGTATCCCGAATGTGAGACGACGGGCGGGGCTTCGGCTTCGCCCGTTTGTCGTTCCCGTGACCGCGACTGGGCTGCGCCGGGTAATGCGAGGGAGCCGAGTGGCGTTCGGCGAGCACGCGTCCACGATTGCCGTGCGGCCGATCGTGTTCTCGCGCATATTCTCCCCATGCTTGCTCTGCTTCGCGTCACCGTGATGCTCATCGCGATCGTCAGCCCTGGTCCAGCCGTGGCGCAGCCCGGCAATGCGACGCGGGGCCTGGCGCTGTTGACGAACTTCCGCGACTCGCTGCCGGCCAACAGCGGCAACGCGCTCCGGTGTGTCAGCTGCCACCTCGAGAACGGCACCCGTGGTCGGGCCATGCCATGGACGGGGTCCTCGTCGCGCTATCCGCGGTTTCGAAGCCGGCCGGGATACGACGAAACGATCGAGCAGCGCATCAACGAGTGCGTGGCGCGCAGTCTTGCCGGGCGGATGTTGCGCGAGGATTCACGAGAGATGCGGGACATGGTGGCGTACATCGCCACACTCGATGCGCTCCCGCGCGCCGACCGGGTCGACACGGTGAAGCTCGTCGGCAGTGCGCCGCGCGGCCGTTCCGGATACGCGAAGAGTTGTGCGCGCTGTCACGGCGACGCGGGGCAGGGCCTGCGTGCCGTCGCACCAGCCGTCTGGGGTGGCGGAAGCTTTTCGATCGGGGCGGGGATGGCCCGGCAGTACACGCTCGCCACGTTCCTCAAACACAACATGCCGTTCGATGGCAGCGACACGTTGTCGGCGCAACGCGCCGCCGACATCGCGGCGTACGTGCTCTCGAGGGCACGACAGGATCATCCCGGCAAGGAACGCGACTGGCCACGCGGTGATCCCCCGGCCGATGTCGCGTATGCCACCACGGCTGCCCGGCGCGCCGGTAAGCCGATGCCCCCGCCGCGGCCACTCCTCCGTCGCCGTGTTTCCCCGGACTCCCTCACCCAATGACCACCAACACCGCCCGTCGCGATTTTCTCGGCCGCCTCGCCGCCCTCGGTGCATCGATCGGACTGCTGCCGGCCCATACGGCCGGGGCGACCACGGCGGCGGCGGCCGTGGAGGACCCGTGGATGAAGCGTGTCACGGGTACGCACAAGGTGGTGTTTCATTCGCACATGCCGACGGAAGGGCTGGCGATCCGCTGGGCTCAGACGTTTCTCGATACCCAGAAGACCGCCTACGGCATTCGCGAGCAGGACTGCACCGTGATCGTGGGGCTTAACGGGCGGTCGATCGGCTGGTTCTTCAACGACGCGTTGTGGGCGAAGTACCCGAGCATCGGCGAGGTGATGGGAACGGCCGGGAGCTCGGCCAATCCGAATCGGAACGCCATCGCCTCCCTCGCGGGACGTAATGTCATTCTGCTTGCCTGTGCCAACTCGATTCGTGCCTCTGGCGGCCGCTTCCTCGCCCCCGAGCAGCGCACCGACCCCGAGCGCGCTCGGGCGTTCGGGGACGAAGTGCGGGCCAACCTGCTACCTGGAATCGAAGTGGTGCCGGCGATGATCGTGACGCTCCAGCAGGCGCAGGAGCGGGGGTGCCGGTACGTCTACGCCGGCGGCTGAGTAAACCCGGGGCGGGACGTCGAGGCGCCGCGGTGAGGGGAGCTGCCACCAAGGGGCGCCGGCGGCTCGTCGCGTGCAGGGTGATTCTGGTCAAGTCACGGTCGCAGGTTACTTCTATAAAAATTGAATCGGCACGCTGTTGAGGGATTCCGGTCCCGTTGGTAGCTTCAGCAGATCGGTTTGTGAATTCTTTCACGAAGTCCACTCCCCCTTCGTGATCTGTCGGATCCCTGTTGCACCGCGATGCTACGTATCTACCTGCCGGTCCTGCTGCTGCTCGGATTCGTGATCCTCAACGCGGTGCTCATCCTCGGCATCGCGCACCTCACGACGAAGCCACAGCCCACCGCGGTGAAATCGCAGCCGTACGAGTCCGGCATCAGCCCCCTCGGCGATGCCCGCGAGCGATTCTCGGTCAAGTTCTATCTCGTCGCGATGCTCTTCATCGTCTTCGACATCGAGACGGTGTTCATGATCCCGTGGGGTGTGCACTACCGACAACTCTCCTGCGACGTGCCGCTCGTGGCCGGCGCCTGTCCCACCGGGCAGCTGTCGTTTTTCGGTCTGGGGGAGATGCTCGTGTTCGCCGCCATTCTCGTGGTTGGCTTCATTTATGTCTGGAAGAAGGGAGCCCTCACGTGGGACTGACCCCCGCCGGTGACCCGCGCCTCGTTCAGATCGATCCCGGCTCACAGGATGGGTGGGTGACCACCCGCCTCGACTTTCTGGTCAACTGGGCCCGCGCGGGATCACTGTGGCCCATGCCGTTCGGCACCGCCTGCTGCGCCATCGAGTTCATGGCCACGGCCGCCAGCCGATTCGACCTGTCGCGCTTCGGGATGGAGCGGCTGAGCTATTCGCCACGCCAGGCCGATGTGCTGCTCTGTGCGGGACGCGTGCCGCTCAAACTCGCGCCGGTGCTGCGCCGCATTTATCAGCAGATGCCGCAACCAAAGTGGGTCATCTCCATGGGGGCCTGCGCCTCCACGGGCGGCATGTTCGACAACTACGCGGTGGTGCAGGGGATCGACACCATCATCCCCGTCGACGTGTACGTGCCGGGGTGCCCGCCGCGCCCGGAAGCGCTGATGCACGGCATCATCATGCTTCAGAAGAAGGTCATGCGGGAACGCCTCAGAGACAGCAGTCGGCACGTGGAGATCGATCCGGATCCCACGAGCCAGCTGTACATCTCACCGTCGCGCATCGACGAACTGTCGGAGCCCTTCGGAAACTCCGTGCATCAGACACGATCGACACCGTGACCGCTCCCGTTCCCACTCCCCAGGACGCAGCGGTCACTCTCACGGTGATGGCTGCCGTGGCGTCGGATTCGAATGGCGCCCCCATCACGCCGTCGAACGTGCCTCATTCGGGCGCCGCGGCGAACCCCACCGCGGCCGTACTGGCGGCGCGCTTCGGCGACGCGGTGATACGCTCCGAGGTCATCTGGGGCGAGACCACCGTGTTCGTCACCCGCGAGGCGCTACACGCCGTCATACGCTTCCTGCACGATGACCCCGGCGAGCGATACGACTATCTCGTCGACGTGACGGCCGTCGAATACCGCGATGGGGCGCGGCCCATCGAGGTGGTGTGGCATCTACGCGCGCTCGGTCACCGTCGTTTTCTGCGGCTCAAGGTCGAACTACCGAAGCGTGGGCCGCTCTGGGTACCCAGCGTCATCGACATCTACTCCGGTGCCGATTGGCTCGAGCGCGAATGCTTCGACATGTTCGGTATTCGATTCGAAGGTCACCCGGACTTGCGGCGCCTTCTCCTGTGGGAGCAGTACAAGGAGGGGTATCCGCTGCGGAAGGACTTCCCGTTGCGTGGGCGTTTCTCGCGTTCCGAACAGCTCAAGCAGGCGCTCGCAGCCGATCCCGAGGCGCGCTACTCCATGGAAGAGCTGTCCATCGCAGACGCGTTCCACTCGCTGCCGCAGGACATGCGGGCTCGACTGGCCGAGCGCTCGGCGCACGACGAGCGCGAGGAAGGCGAATGAGCGCCCGGCGCACCATCGAAGTGGCGCTCGGCACCAGCGGACTCGACGCGCAAGGGCAGCCGCTGCGCGCACCGCTGGTCACACAGGGCGCGGCGGCGG